>JBEVMI010000217.1:0-6782 GCA_040508685.1 Spongiibacteraceae bacterium | reverse complement strand
CCTGCTCGCAGAAAAAGTCGAAAGCCGGCTGACGCACATGGTCGAGGCCGACGGCGGCCTCGGCGCCGCACTGCGCGATGCACCGCGCGCGATCGCCAAGGAATTGCGGAAAATCCTCAGTTATCTGCCGCTGCTGTTGCTAGTGTTCATCCTGTCGCTTCTGTTTTATCCTGCCGCGCCGGTTTTATGGTTTGGCCTCGGCACCTGGATGATGGCGCTGCAGTACGGCGATTATCCGATGGACAACCATCGTTATTCGCTGGCGCAGGTGAAACAGGAATTACGGCGCGAACCGCTGACGTCGCTGGGTTTCGGTGCCGCAGTGATGCTGGGCAGCATGGTGCCGGTGCTGAATTTTCTGATCATGCCGGCCGCCGTTTGCGGCGCCACAATCTACTGGGTTGAACGTTTGCAGGATCGGCCGCGAGGCGATCCAAAAGTGACGCATAACGTCGATCACTGATTTTTTAGATTAATAAGAGAATATATCCATGCCACTGACTCCCCGCCAGAAACGCTGGTATTGGCTGTTATTGCTGCCACTGATCAATGTCTTTGCGCTGCCGCTGTACAACCGCGTCGACCCGACGCTGTTCGGCATCCCGCTGTTTTATTGGTATCAGCTGGTATGGGTCATGTTGTGTTCGCTGATCGTGGCCGTGGTGTTCCGCATGGCACATCCGCATAAACAAGCCAAGGACAGCCCATGAACCCGGTCATGCTTACGGTATTTTTTGCGCTGTTCGCGCTGGTCACGGTGATCGGCTTTTTCGCGTCGCGCTGGAAAAAAGCCGACCTGAACTCACTCAACGAATGGGGACTGGCCGGGCGCCAGTTCGGCACCGTCATCACCTGGTTTTTATTGGGTGGCGATCTCTACACCGCCTACACCTTCATCGCGATGCCGGCACTGATCTTCGGCGTCGGCGCCTACGGGTTTTTCGCGATCCCGTATGTGATTCTGATTTTCCCGTTTGCGTTTGTGGTATTTCCGCGGCTGTGGGCGGTGGCGAGTCGTCACGGCTGCATCACGCCGGCCGATTTCATTCGCGTGCGCTACGGCAGCCGCTGGCTGGCTACCGCGATCGCTGTCACCGGTATCGTCGCGACCATGCCCTATATCGCGCTGAATCTGGTCGGCATCGAAGTCGTGGTCGGCGCCCTCGGGTTCCCGACCGAAGGTATCGTCGGTGAAATTCCGCTGATCGTCGCGTTCGCGATTCTCGCCGCATACACCTACACCAGCGGCCTGCGCGCGCCGGCGATGATCGCCGTCGTCAAGGACGTGCTGATCTACATCACCGTCATCGCCGCCATCATCGTGATCCCGCGCCAGCTCGGCGGTTTCGAGAAAATTTTCGCCGCCGTGCCACCGGAAAAATTATTGCTGACGCCGCCCGAAGGTAAAGATTTCGGCCAGTTCAGCAACTACATCACCGTGGTCATCGGCTCGGCGCTCGCGCTGTTCATGTATCCGCATGCGATCACCGCGATGTTCAGCGCCGCCAGCGGCAACGCCATCCGCCGCAATATGGTGTGGATGCCGCTGTATACGCTGACGCTGGGCCTGCTGGCGCTGATGGGATTTTTTGCGCTCGCCGCCGGCGTCAAGGACATGCCCGAGTACGCACCGCTGTTCGCACGCTACGGCAGCAATTTCGCGATACCCGCGTTATTCCTGCACAGTTTTCCCGCATGGTTTGCCGGCATCGCTTTCGCCACGATTGCGATCGGCGCGCTGGTGCCGGCCGCGATCATGTCGATCGCCTCCGCGAACCTGTACACGCGCAATATCCACCGCGAGTTTTTCAACCCCAACGTCACACCGGCGCAGGAAACCCAGCTCGCCAAAATCGTGTCGCTGGTGGTGAAATTCGGCGCGCTGTTTTTTGTGCTGTTCATGCCGCAGCAATACGCGATTCAACTGCAACTGCTCGGCGGTATCTGGATGATCCAGACCTTGCCCGCCATTGTCGGTGGCGCCTTCACGCGCTGGTTCGACCATCGCGCGCTATTGCTCGGCTGGGCCATCGGCATCGGCACCGGCACGTGGATGGCATGGCTGCAGAACTTCACCAAGTCGACCTATAACCTGGAGCTGCTGGGCTATGCGATTCCGGGTTATGCCGCGGTTTACGCGCTGGCGCTGAATCTGATCATCAGCATCGTCGGCACGCTGCTGGTCCGCGCCGTCGGCCTGCCGCAGTCGGCGGATGCCACGCAACCGACCGACTTCGACGATATCGAAGCCGCCAACGCCGGCGATACCCGCCCGGTGCCGGGCAGCATTCCGGCGATCGAGTAAACGCGCTGGACGAAATGGCGCCCCGAACATTTTGGCGCGGGCGCTGAATCACTTGATCCGGATCAAACGCTGGCGCTCAATGGGCGTTAGCCTACCGGCTGATGGATCAGGAGTTCCGCCATGCGCCACCTGCCACAAATGGTCAGTGTCATGACCCCCTTTCCCTACCATATAAATGCCACGGCCAAACTGGCCGACGCCTGGCAGTTGATGGAGGAGCACAACATCCGCCACCTGCCGGTGTTCGAGGACGGCGACATCATCGGCATGTTGTCGGAACGCGACCTCGAACGCGCGCGTATCGCCGGACACCCGCTGCGCGAAGAGACCGAATTGATGGCCGGCGATCTGTGTACACACCGGCCCTATTTCGTCGATGTTGCCGATCCGCTGCACGCGGTGCTCGACGCGATGGCTGAAAAACGGCTGGGCTCGGTGCTGGTGTTAAAAGAGGGCGAACTGGCCGGCATGTTCACTGCGGTCGATGCGTGTCGGCTGCTGTCGAAATTGCTGCTGGAACATTTCGGCCCAACCCCGCCAGGCACCGACGCAGCGTGACCTGCATGACCCGGAGGTTTGGCGAGCGCCAGCAATATTCATCATTTCCATTGCCGTCACAGCGCCTGCGGCATGTATAAAACTGTCATCGAAAACCCTTGCAACCGCTTGCGAAAACACATCTTTTACAGCCGGTGCAACTCTGGATTTAAGGCCTGGAGTTCTGTATAACTCGCGCCGTCTCTAGCCTCTCGTGGAGGATTTATGCGCAATGAAATCAGCCAATCATTTGTCAGCTACGACTGCAGGACCTCTCGGTAAATCTGCTGTTACGCATGGCGCGTCCGCGCGCGACCCGCATTCCATTCAACCCGCCCATACCCAAAACGTCTCCATCGCCCCCGATCACTTCATCGTCCGTGACGGCATCACCTTCGCCGGGACACATCTGATTATCGATTTGTGGGATGCCCGCCATCTCGACGATATTCCCCGCATGGAGCGGGCTTTCCGCGATGCGGTGCGAGACTGCAAGGCGACACTGCTGCATATCCACATGCATCATTTCCAGCCCAATGGCGGCATCTCGGGCGTCGCGGTGCTGGCCGAATCGCATATCAGCGTACACACCTGGCCGGAGCGCAATTACGCCGCGTTCGACCTGTTCATGTGCGGCGATTCGGAACCGCACAGAGCCATTCAAATCTTTGAAATGGCGTTCAAGCCCGGGCGCATGGTCGTCAGCGAACACCTGCGCGGCCGCGTCGAAACCGCCGCAGCAGTGTCACTCGAAATTCTCGGCGAATCATCGTGAGGGAGTTTCGGGAAATGCTGCACGCCGGCTACGGGCAATGTTTTGACGTGCGCGAAGTCCTGTTTGAACGTCGCACCGAACATCAGCATCTGGTGATTTTCGACAGCGCCAGCTTCGGTCGCGTGATGGCGCTCGACGGCGTGGTGCAGACGACCGAACGCGACGAATTCATCTATCACGAAATGCTCGCGCATGTGCCGCTGTTTGCGCATCCCGCACCGAAGGCGGTATTGATCATCGGTGGCGGCGACGGCGGCCTGTTGCGCGAAGTGCTCAAGCACGACGCTGTCGAGCGTATCGTGCTGGTCGAAATCGACAGCGCCGTGATCGATCTGTGCAAGCGGTATTTTCCCCAACACTCGCAGGGCGCTTTCGACGATACACGATTGGAGATCGTTATCGGGGACGGCATCGACTATGTGTGCAGCACCGAACATCGTTTCGATGTCGTGCTGTCGGATTGCACCGATCCGATCGGCCCCGGCGAAGTATTGTTTTCGAGCCGCTTTTACGAGGGCGTCAAACACGCGCTGAACAGCGGCGGCATCTTCGCTGCGCAAAACGGCTCCGCGTTCCTGCAGCCGGAAGAAATCACCACGACCTGGCAGCGCCTGTCGCCGTATTTTTCCGACCGCTGGTTTTTTACCGCGGCGGTGCCCACCTATGTCGGCGGTTTGATGACGCTGGCGTGGGCGAGTGACGATGCGCAACTGCGCGCATTGAGTTTAGCGACGCTGCAAACACGTTTTGCCCACAGCAATATGGCCACGCGTTGCTACAACCCGGAAATTCACGCCGCGAGTTTTGCATTGCCGCAATATGTGCGCGAGTTGTGCACGTCGTAGGGCGCAATAACATTGCGCCCTACGACGAAACAGCGGACATCTGCAACACGCCGCGCAGTGATCCAAACCGTTTGCGGTATTGCGCCGGCGTCAATCCCACCTGACGCTTGAACAGACGCGAAAAAAATCCCGCATCTTCGTAGCCGATTTCATTGGCGATCGCCTCGACCGCCAATGCGCTGGCCTCCAGCATCTGCTTGGCCTCCTCCAGCCGCAGCGTATGCACATATTCCAGCGGCGACATGCCGGTGGCCTGTTCGAAGCGACGTTTGAACGAACGCTCCGGCACACCGCTGCGCGCGACCATCGCCGCCACCGGTGCCGGCGTTTCGTAATTCAGCGCGATCCAGGTCTGGCAATCGGCAATCACGGCGTCCTCAACCTGACGCGTGCGCGCGAGGCAAGCATAGGGCTGCTGGCCGATGCTGTGCCAGTCGATCAGATTGATGCGCGCGACCCGCATCGCCTCCTCGACATTCGCAAACCGCGCAATTAAAAAAATCGCGAGGTCGAGCCACGACGTGCCGCCGCCCGCCATCAGCAGCCGCCCACCTTCGCCGGAGACAACCAGCGCCCGCTGCGCCTGCACATCGATACCCGCGTAACGCTGCGCCAGCACATCGCAGTAGGCCCAGTGCGTGGTCGCTTCCTGGCCCTCCAGCAATCCGGCTTCCGCCAGCAACAGCGCACCGGAACACGCGGTCGCGATGGTGGTGCCGGCACGATAACAACTCACCAGCCAGGCAATTTCCTCATCGAACAGGCCGGCCAGCGGCGTGCCTGGCGGAATCAACACCTCGGGAATGCAAATCACGTCCGGGCGTTCGCAATCGCGCAGCTGACAATCCGGCGCGATGCGCACGTCGTTGCCGATGTCCATCGTCGGCCCATGCGTGGCGACCACTCGCGGCCGCATCAGCTCGGGGCCCGGCACGCCGTCGGCAATAAGACCCCAGTCGCGACCGGCGCTCTTGAACATGTCGTACATGCCGTAAATCGTCGACGCCGTTCTTTGTGGAAACGCCAGCACCGCGACATCGATCAGCGGACTGCTCTGAATCCTGTTGATTGTGCCCATGGCAGATTTGTCCATTTGCTTGCCGAAATGGCTTTAGTGCGCTTTCGCCGCCGAGCCTATCGTACACACCGCGATGGAAATTCTACTCGACCCAGTCGCGCAGACTGTACTGGCCCGGTATCGCGCCCCGGTGCCGCTCGACTGAAACACAACGGCATGCATTGGAAGGAGAAAATCATGAGCACAATTACCGACACCCGCCGTAACAGCACCTTCAATAGAGGAAAATGGCGCCACGCCTTACCGCAATTGCAGAATCGTTTATTCGCAACCGACGGCGGTCTCGAAACTACACTGATATTTCAGGATGGTATCGACCTGCCGGCTTTCGCCGCCTTCGACCTGCTGAAAAATGCCGAGGGCACGGCGCGTTTGCAGAAGTACTATGCGCAGTATGCTGACCTCGCCCGACGCCATGGCCTCGGCATGGTTCTGGAAGCGCCAACCTGGCGCGCCAACCGCGACTGGGGAACGCTGCTCGGCTACGACCAGCAAACGCTAGAGCAGGCCAATCGCAATGCCGTCACGCTGATGGAAAACATTCGCGCGGAATTCGAAACGCCGGATGCGCCGATGGTGATCAGCGGCAACCTCGGCCCGCGCGGCGACGGTTATATCGCGGCGCATAAAATGTCCGCCGACGAATCCGAAAACTATCATCGCGAGCAGATCGACATTTTCGCCACCACCGCAGCCGACATGGTCGCGGCGTTCACGATGAATTATGTCGAGGAAGCCATCGGTATCGTCCGCGCCGCCAAGGCGGCAGCAATGCCAGTGGTAATTTCATTCACTCTGGAAACCGACGGCCGACTGCCGTCCGGGCAAACGCTGCGCGATGCAATTCTCGAAACCGATGCGACATCGGGGAATTATCCGGCGTACTACATGATCAACTGCGCGCACCCCGCGCATTTCCAGCATGTACTGAGCGGTTCAGCACCTGATGGCCGGAAATGGCAGGATCGCATCCGCGGCCTGCGCGCCAATGCGTCGTGCAAAAGCCACGCAGAACTGGACGCCAGCACCGAACTCGATGCCGGCAATCCCGCCGAGCTGGGACAACAGTATCGCGCGCTGACCGCATCGCTGCGACAGATCGCTGTCATCGGCGGCTGTTGCGGCACCGATCACCGCCACGTCGAGGCGATTTGCCGGGAGTTTTCCCACCGCGATGCCAGCGGTGAACGTATTGCCGTTTGATGCTGAAAATAATCCGGCACCAAAAATAAAAAAGGCGCG
>JBEVMI010000128.1:0-5991 GCA_040508685.1 Spongiibacteraceae bacterium | reverse complement strand
TATATCCCGCCACCGTTGCCGTTTTTTATCTTTGCGGTACAGGTCCCGGATTGTTAATGACCCTGCTTGGCGCACTGGCCGGCTATTACCTGTTCATTCCTCCGTACTGGACATTTGCGCACGAACCCCGCGGTTATTTCATGGTGGGGGTCTATCTGGTGGGAGCACTCCTGACCGGCCTCGTCGTCTACCAGCTGCAGCGTTATGCCAACAGTCTCCAGCGCACCGTCGCGAAACTGCAGGACAGCGAGAATCTCTTTCGCTCATTCATGGACAACAGCAGTTTTATGTCCTGGATGAAAGATAAAAACGGCAAGTACATTTTCCTCAACAAACATTATGAGGAGCGTTTCGAAATTTCCGGTCAATGGCTGGGGAAGACCGACTTTGATTTGTTTCCCGCCAGCAACGCAGAGTTATTCCGCGAAAACGATCTGAAGGTATTGCGCAGCGGATTGCCCATTGTCGTCGAAGAAATCACGACCGGTCTCAACGGTGCCTTCCATCATTTGTTGAGCACAAAGTTTCCCTATGTCGATGTCGCCGGGAATCAGTATGTCGGCGGCATCGCCGTCGATATCACCGATCGCAAGATGGCCGAAGAGAAGATTGAAAACCTGGCCTTCTACGACCCGCTCACCGGCCTGCCAAATCGTCGCCTGTTGCAAGACCGCCTGGCGCATGTACTGAATACCAGCACCCGTCACCGGCAGCTGGGCGCATTGCTGTTTATCGATCTGGATAATTTCAAGACGCTCAACGATACGCATGGCCATGATCAGGGTGATCAGCTGTTGCAACTGGTTGCGCAGCGTTTGCTGGCCAACATGCGCAAAGGCGATACCCTGGCCCGGCTGGGCGGCGACGAATTTGTGATCCTGCTCGAAAATTTAAGCCAGGACCCCTTGGTGGCCGCCACCCAGGCCGAAACGGTTGGCGAAAAAATCCTCGACACACTGGGGCAACCTTACGCCCTTGGTGCGCTGTCACATCGCAGCACGCCCAGCATCGGCATCACGCTGTTCGGCGATATTCCGGAGCCGATAGAGGAGCCGTTGCGGCGCGCTGACCTGGCCATGTACCAGGCCAAGGCCGCAGGTCGCAACACCCTGCGTTTTTTTGATCCCGAAATTCAGGCCGCAATGACGGCTCGCTCACTGCTTGAAACGGACTTGCGCATAGCACTGACCCACAACCAATTGCTTTTGCACTATCAGCCACAGGTCATCGGCGACAATCGACTGACGGGCGCCGAAGCACTGGTGCGGTGGCTGCACCCCACGCGCGGCATGGTGTCACCCGCCGAATTTATTCCGCTGGCCGAAGACACCGGACTCATCATTCCCCTGGGGCGCTGGGTACTCGATACCGCCTGTGCACAACTGGCGCGATGGGCGAATCAGCCTTCCAAGGCGCATCTCACGATCGCGGTCAATGTCAGCCCGCGGCAATTTCACCAGCCCGATTTTGTCGAGCAGGTGCTGGCGGCACTGGCAGTATCCGCTGCCAATCCGCAGCGTTTGAAACTCGAACTGACCGAGGGGCTGCTGGTTGCCAATGTCGAAGACGTCATCACCAAAATGGTCACGTTGAAAAACAAGGGCATCAGCTTTTCTCTGGATGACTTCGGCACCGGATATTCCTCGCTGGCTTATCTGAAACGACTACCACTCGATCAACTGAAAATCGATCAGAGTTTTGTCAAGGATATCCTCATCGACGCCAACGATGCCGCCATTGCAAAAACCATCATCGCACTCGCTTCGAGCTTGGGATTGTCGGTTATCGCGGAGGGAGTCGAACAGGAGGCCCAGCGACAATTCCTGGCCGAACATGGCTGCGATGCGTATCAAGGGTATTTATTCAGTCGGCCGGTCCCGATCGAGTCGTTCGACGTATTTACAGCGCCCGTTTGAGGCCTGGGAAATTCCATCCCAACCCCAGCGCGATGCAAAATTAACCAGGTAGATGTCAGTGCGGCTCGACAGATTTATTGAGGCTCGGCTTGCGTATTCGGCGCGCACGGTGCGGCACCTGTTCGCCGAACGAAAGGTTCTCTTGAATGGCACCGCCGTGGCCAATGGCCGCCAAAAAATTTCGGCATTCTGTCGCGTCGAAGTCGAAGGGAAAACCTTGCAGGCGCGCGAACCCGTCTACCTGATGCTGCATAAACCGCGCGGTTGCGTCAGCGCGACCACGGACAGCAAAAACCCCACGGTACTGGATCTGATCGATCTGCCTGCCAAGGAACAATTGCACCTGGCCGGACGCCTGGACTTCAACACCACCGGCTTGTTACTGCTGACCAACGACGGCAACTGGTCCAGCAAAATAATGCTGCCGCACCAGAAATTACCCAAGACTTATCGCGTAGAAACCGAGGAAGAAATAACGGCGGAGTACGTGCAAAAATTTGCGGAAGGAATTTATTTTCGGTTTGAAAACCTGACGACCCTACCGGCCGAACTGAAGATCCTTTCCGCCCGCAGCGCAGAACTCACCATCCATGAAGGCCGGTACCACCAGATAAAACGCATGTTCGGTTTCTTCCAGAATAAAGTCACCGGCCTGCACCGGCTTGCAATGGGAAACATTGTGCTCGATGACAAACTCAGCCCCGGCGACTATCGGCATCTGACATCCGCCGAAGTGAAATCGATCAATGCAGTGCCGCCGCTTTCTTGAGCAAACGTTGCCTGGATTGCTCCAACAGCGCGTGACAGGCTGCGCTGCCATTGACCGACCCGGTCACCGCAGCAAATGCCACATGCAGCGCTCGCAGCGTATGACTGGCATTGTCCTGGAGCGCGCGATCCGGATTGTCGCCGAGACCGACAATCATGGCGTCGGCCTTGAATATCAGCGCCGCCAGCGTATCCATGCTTTCCTCGATGGCCTTCAGGCGACCCTCCGCAAAGCCGGCATTGAATGACGCCGCCAGCAATTCACTGCTGGGCGTTGCGCCCGGGTTTCCTTTGGATTTTTTAGGCACGTCAGACATCTTGGGAGTCGCAAGGAAGGGGCGGCAGTATCGCACAAACCGCTGGCTGCCGAGTTCCCTCCTCAAGGTCTCAGGGCCGAAGGTTATCCAGATATTGCGCCATCTGCGTGGTATGGCGACTGGTAAAACCATCGCCCTCGCGCACGATAAAATACGCGGCAAGCTCATGCCGTTGCGCAAATTCAAATCCTGCATCCGGACCCAACACTTCGAGCACGGTGTCATAGCCATCGGCCAGTGTTGCACTCGATGCGATTACCGTTACCGAGGCAAGCTTGTGAGCGATCGGGCGACCGCTGCGGGGGTCGATCGTATGTGAATAACGCACACCGTCTTTTTCAAAATAATCGTGATAGTCACCCGCGGTCGTGACCCCAACGCCAGTAACCGCAAGTGCCTGTTGCGTTTCGACGAAATCATCGCCGGGTTTTTCAATGCCGATGCGCCAGGGTTTTGCATCCGGATTGTGACCGACCAGCCGCAGCTCGCCGCCGACCTCGACCATAAAATCCGTGTATCCGGATGCGCTCAATACGTCAGCCAACTGATCGACCGTATAACCCTGTGCGATACCGTTGACGTCGATGACCAGCGCACGCTTTTTCCGCACCCGTGGCTGCGCATCATCCAGCTCAAGATTGCGATAGCCGATCGCCGCCTGCGCCGCCGCTATTTCCGCATCGCCCGGAATCACGTCAGTTTTTTTTTGCGGGCCGAAACCCCACAGGTTCACCAGCGGCGCCACGGTAACATCAAACGCGCCGGCACTTTCCCGACTGATCTGCGCGGAAATTTTCAGTACGGCATACAGATCGCGACCGAGATCGATCCACTCGCCCACCGGCGCCCGGTTGAAGCGGCTCAGCTCGGAATCATCGCGATAATTGGAGAGCGCCGAATCGATTTCAGCGAGCCGCCGTTCGACGGCTTGTTGCAATTCGGCGGCGTCCTGGGTGTGCGAAGCGGCCTTGTTTGCTTCCGGAACCGGCACCGTAATGTGATACGTCGTACCCTGCGTTGCACCGGAAAACTTTATCACCTGCTGGCGGCCACAACCGCCGAGCATCACGACGCTCAGCAGCAGCGCGAAAAAAATTGATGGTCGCAGTGATTGACGCATGTTTTTACAACGAGTTTTTGGACAGCCAGTAAAACATCGGGCACTGATTTTCGGCAAGAAAACACTGCGAACCGATCCGGTCAGCACGCCTGCTCAGCCAAAGGCCTGATGCGGCCTGCGGCGCCGTATTGTTGGGAGGTACGATCATCACGCTGAGCAACGCTGCACGCCTGCCAAATCGAAGCAGCCCGTGGCCAGCCTGGCTCAATAATTCGCGCGCCGGTTCAAGCTTCGCGGCTATCATCCGGTCTTCGCTCGCGTCATTTGCCGCCGATTTGATTTTCAATAACTCATGGAGCATCAACATGATCAGACGTCAATTGCGCAACTGCGCGACTGCGCTGCTGATTTTTGCAGCACCACTGACACAGGCCGACGAAATCAAGGCTGCGGTCGCCGCCAATTTTACTGCCACGATGAAACGCCTCGCGCCGGTATTCGAAAGAACCTCCGGCCACAAACTCGTCGCGAGTTTTGGCGCCACGGGTCAGCTCTATGCGCAGATCAACAATGGTGCGCCGTTTGATGTCTTGCTGGCGGCGGATGACACCACCCCGCAAAGACTGGTGACCGAAGGCAACGCGATCGCCGACTCAAATTTTATTTATGCGCGCGGACGCCTCGCGTTGTGGAGCAGCACCCCGGGTTATGTCGATGCTGAGGGCGCGATCCTGAAATCCGACAAATTCTCCAGAATCGCGATCGCGAATCCCAAGGCCGCCCCCTATGGCCGGGCGGCAATCGACGCGCTGACGGCATTGCAATTGCTCGATCGGCTGCAGCCGAAATTCGTTACCGGCGAAAATATTGCGCAGACGCAGCAATTTGTCAGCAGCGGCAACGTACCGCTGGGATTCATCGCACTGGCACAGGTGAAGGCACTGGCACCGGAAGATCGAGGCAGCTACTGGGTGGTGCCAAGCACATTGCACAAACCCATCGACCAGGGTGCGGTGTTATTGAAAACGGCTTCAGGCTCGGCGGCCGCGAGGGCATTTCTCGCATTTCTGAAATCGCCCGAAGCAATTGTTATCATCCGCGAACTCGGTTATGAGACGCCGGCTGCGGCGGCACATAATTAATTCGGACCTCCGAAAATCAAGGATATTTTTTTGACTTCCTTTGGCATCGACTGGCAACCGGTCTGGCTGACGCTGCGCCTGGCGAGCACTACCTGTCTTGTGCTGATGGCTATTGCCATTCCACTTGGCTGGTGGCTGGCGCGCACGCAGTCATGGATCAAACAGCCGTTGTCGGCACTGCTGGCGATGCCGCTGATATTACCGCCGACGGTACTGGGTTTTTATTTATTGCTGTTGCTCGGCCCGCACGGGCCGGTTGGCCAGTTTACGCAATGGCTCGGTATCGGCACCTTGCCCTTTACTTTTTCCGGACTGGTTATCGCCTCGTGCCTCTATTCCTTGCCGTTTGCATTGCAGCCGATTCAAACCGCGTTTGAAAACATCGGACGACGCCCGCTGGAAGTGGCAGCGACACTGCGCGCCGGTCCCTGGGACCGCGCCGTCAGTGTCGCCCTGCCACTCGCCCGCAATGGCTTGTTGAGCGCAGCGGTGCTGGCGTTTGCACATACCGTCGGCGAATTCGGTGTGGTATTGATGATCGGCGGCAATATTCCGGGTGCCACCAAAGTCCTGTCGGTTGCTATATACGATCACGTCGAAGCACTGGAGTACACACAGGCACACTGGCTGGCGGCGGGCATGCTCGTGTTCTCGTTTGTGACGCTGCTGGCGCTGTATCTGTTCAACGACCGCGCCGCGCGGGTTATAAAATGAGTGGCGAAATGAGCGGCACGATCGCAGCGCGCTTCAATACTGCACTCGGAAATTTTCAGCTCGATATCGACCTG
>JBEVMI010000117.1:0-3657 GCA_040508685.1 Spongiibacteraceae bacterium | reverse complement strand
GCCGACATCGACCGCGCGCAGGTGCAGGTACAAAACCGCGTTGCGCAGGCGCTGCCGCGGCTGCCGGAAGAAGTGCGTGCCTTTGGCGGGACCGCACGCAAGAGTTCGCCCGACCTGACCATGGTTGTGCATTTGTTCTCGCCGGATAACCGCTATAACGGTTTGTATCTGCGCAACTACGCATTGATCCAGGTGCGCGATGCGCTGGCGCGGTTACCCGGCGCCGGCGATGTACGTATTTTTGGCTCCGGCGATTACGCGATGCGCGTGTGGCTCGATCCGCAAAAACTGTCGGCACGCGATTTGACACCGGGCGATGTGATCAAGGCTGTGCGCGAACAGAACGTGCAGGTCGCGGCCGGTTCGATCGGCGCGGCTCCCATGAAAAATGCCGTCGACTTTCAATTCTCGATCAATTCGCTCGGCCGACTCAGCGATGAAGATCAGTTCGGCAACATCATCGTCAAAGCCACGCGCGATGGCGAAACCACCAAATTGAGCGACGTCGCGCGGCTCGAACTCGGCGCTGGCGAATATGCATTGCGCAGTTTGCTCGACAACAAACAGGCCGTGGCGATTCCGATCTTTTTGCAGCCCGGCGCCAATGCACTCGACCTCGCCGACAACGTGCGCAAAACCATGGCGGATCTGAAAACACGTTTTCCGCAGGGCGTCGAGTATTCGATCATTTACGATCCGACCGTGTTCGTGCGCGAATCGATCAAGGCGGTCATTCACACCTTGCTCGAAGCGACTGCACTGGTTGTGATCGTGGTGTTGTTGTTCCTGCAAAGCTGGCGCGCGGCGTTGATTCCGATCATCGCGGTGCCGGTGTCGATCGTCGGCACGCTCGCGGTGTTGCAGTTGTTCGGATTTTCGATCAATACGCTGACACTGCTCGGCTTCGTGCTCGCGGTGGGTATCGTCGTCGACGATGCGATCGTGGTGGTGGAAAACGTCGAGCGCGGCATATCGGAAGGGCTGACACCGCGTGCGGCCGCGCATCGGTCGATGACCGAAGTGGCGGGGCCGATCATCGCGATCTCGCTGGTGTTGTGCGCGGTATTCATTCCGCCGGCACTGGTGACCGGATTTAACGGCGCCTTCTATCGGCAGTTCGCATTGACGATTGCGTTTGCGTCGATTCTGTCGGCATTCAATTCGCTGACCTTGTCGCCGGCATTGTGTGCGTTGCTGTTGCGCCCGCACGACGCGAAACCCGATGCCATGCAGCGGATAGTGGATCGCGGTTTTGGCTGGGTGTTTCGCCCGTTCAATAAAGGTTTTGTCAATCTATCCGCGCGTTATCAGCGCGGTGTGAAAAAAGTGCTGCGTTACAGCGCGATTTCGCTGCTGTTATATGTCGGTTTCGTTTTGCTCGCCGGCTTGGGATTTGCAAAAGCGCCCGCGGGTTTCGTGCCCGAGCAGGATAAAGGTTATGTGATCGCGATCGTGCAATTGCCGCCTGCGGCATCGATCGAGCGCACGGAAGCGGTGGTGCGTCGTCTCGGCGAGTTGGCAAAAGAAGTGCCTGCGGTCGAACACGCGGTGCAATTCCCCGGCCTGTCGATCAACGGATTTACGCGCACGTCCAACAGCGCTGTCGTTTTCCTGCCGCTGAAATCATTCGATGAGCGCGGCAAGGACGAGATTGGTCGCAATTTGTTGAATACGCTGCACCAGAAATTTTCCGTGATCGACGATGCGTTTATTCTCGTCGTTGCCGCACCGCCGATTCGCGGTTTCGGTCCGGCGGGTGGATTTAAATTGCAGATCGAAGATCGTCTGGCCACGGGCTCCGACAACACCTATGCGCTCGCGCAGCAGATTCTTGCGAAAACACGCGAGTCGAAAGAAGTGTTCGGCGCTTACACTAACAACGAAGTTAATGCCCCCCAATTGTTTGCGGATGTCGATCGCGCCAAAGCGAAACGTCTTGGGGTCGAACTCGACGATGTGTTCCAGACCCTGCAGGCGTATCTCGGCTCGTTCTACATCAACGACTTCAACCGGTTCGGTCGCACGTTCCGCGTGATTGCGCAGGCGGATGAACAATTCCGTTCGCGCCCGCAGGATGCGCTGTTGCTGAAAACACGCAATGATCGCGGTGAGATGGTTCCGCTCAGCACGCTGATGACGTTCAAGGACAGTTATGGGCCGCTCACAGTGCAGCGTTATAACGGCTTCCCGTCGGTGGATATCAATGGCATGCCTGCACCCGGTGTCAGTTCCGGTGATGCAATCGCCGCGCTGGAACGGATTACGCGCGACGTGTTGCCCGAAGGCATGACGTTCAGCTGGACCGAAATTACCTATCAGCAGGTTGCGGCCAGTGGCGCGCTGGGAATGGTGATGGTGTTGTGTGTGCTGCTGGTATTCCTGGTACTCGCCGCGCAGTACGAAAGTCTCACGCTGCCACTGGTGGTGATTCTGATCGTGCCGATGTGTTTGCTCAGTGCCGTGGCGGGCATCCTGCTGATGAAATCGGAAATCAATATTTTCACGCAGATCGGTCTGTTCGTACTGATCGCGCTGGCGGCGAAAAACGCGATCCTGATCGTCGAGTTTGCGCGCGAGTTGCAGCAGAAGGGACTGTCGGTGGTTGAGGCTGCGCTGGAAGCGAGCCGTCTGCGTCTGCGCCCGATCGTGATGACGTCATTCGCATTTATCTTCGGCGTATTGCCGCTGGTGATCGCCACCGGCGCAGGTGCGGAGTTGCGCAATGCGCTCGGTGTCGCGGTGTTCTTCGGCATGCTCGGTGTCACCTTCTTCGGCATTTTCTTCACGCCGCTGTTTTACGCAGTGATCCAGGGCTGGGTGGAAAATAGAGCGGCGCATCGCGTTACCGATCAAGCCCCGGTGCTGGCGGGTTTGCGTCCGGCCCCCAGCGGCGCGCAAGGAGATTCATTCCATGAATAAGTTTTTTGCGATGAACAAATCGACGCTGGCATTGATGGTGGCGCTGCTGAGTGGTTGCGCGGTCGGCCCCGATTATCAACAACCGATGACGGAAACGCCGCCAGCATTTGCCAAAAGACTGGAGGTGAACCATGAGCGCACCGACGCGGCGGTGTATACCGCCGATGCGCCCATCGTGCAATTCTGGACGATATTCGACGATACGGTGTTGAACAGTCTGGTGGCACAGGCGCTGGCCACCAATCACGACATTCGCATCGCCGCGGCCAACTTGAAGGCGGCGCGTGCGATTCGCGGCGGCGCCCAATCGGATTTGTTCCCTAGCGTTACCGCCAATGCATCGCGCGAAAAAAATCGGCGTAGCGCCGATGAAACCGTATCCGGTCTGGCCGAAGAGTCGACGCTGAATATCGGCGCGCTCGACGCCTACTGGGAACTCGATCTGTTCGGGCGGGTGCGACGCAACATCGAAGCGAGCCGGGCCAGCGAGCAGGCTATCGGTGAAGACCTGCACGCGGCGAAAGTGAGCATCGCCGCCGAAGTTGCACGCAATTATATGGAGCTGCGTGGTGCGCAGGAGCAGTATGCCGTCGCGCAGAACAATGCCGACAATCAGCGCCAGACGTTGCGCATCGTCGACGCGCGACTGGATGCCGGACGCGGCACCGAATTCGACAGCGCACGCGCCAACGCGCTGTTGAGTACCACGCTGTCACAGTTGCCGGTACTTCAAGCCGA
>JBEVMI010000084.1:0-6244 GCA_040508685.1 Spongiibacteraceae bacterium | reverse complement strand
CGTCGCGCACCATCTGCTTGATTTCTTCCTCCGACAGACCGCTCGATGCGGTGATACGGATCGACTGGGTTTTGCCGGTAGCCTTGTCCTTCGCCGCGACATGCAGAATGCCGTTAGCGTCGATGTCGAAGGTCACTTCGATCTGCGGCATGCCGCGCGTGGCCGGCGGAATATCGGCGAGATCGAAACGGCCCAGCGACTTGTTCTGCGACGCCTGTTTGCGCTCGCCCTGCACGACGTGAATCGTCACCGCCGTCTGGTTGTCTTCGGCGGTCGAGAACACCTGCGACTTCTTGGTCGGAATCGTGGTGTTTTTCTCGATCAGCGGCGTTGCGACACCACCCATGGTTTCGATCCCGAGCGTCAACGGCGTGACGTCGAGCAGCAACACGTCTTTGACGTGGCCCGACAATACCGCACCCTGAATCGCTGCACCGACTGCCACCGCTTCGTCCGGATTCACGTCTTTACGCGGCTCCTGGCCGAAGAAATCGGCGACTTTTTTCTGCACCATCGGCATACGCGTCTGGCCGCCGACGAGAATGACTTCGTTGATGTCCTTGGTCGACTTGCCGGCATCTTTCAACGCGATTTTCAGCGGCTCGATGGAGCGGTCGACGAGGTCTTCGACCAGCGCTTCGAGTTTGGCGCGCGTCAACTTGACGACCAGGTGTTTCGGGCCGGTCGCATCAGCGGTGATGTACGGCAGATTCACTTCGGTCTGCTGCGCGGACGACAATTCGATCTTGGCTTTTTCCGAGGCTTCTTTCAGACGTTGCATCGCCAGCGCATCACCTTTCAGGTCGATGCCGTTGTCTTTCTTGAATTCGTCGGCCAGGTAGTTGATCAGGCGCATGTCGAAGTCTTCGCCGCCGAGGAAGGTATCGCCGTTGGTGGAAAGCACTTCGAATTGTTTTTCGCCGTCGACATCGGCGATTTCGATGATCGAAATATCGAAAGTACCGCCGCCGAGGTCATATACCGCAATCACACGATCGCCGCCCTCTTTGTCGATGCCGTAAGCCAGTGCCGCAGCGGTCGGCTCGTTGATGATGCGTTTGACGTCGAGACCGGCGATACGGCCGGCATCTTTGGTCGCCTGACGCTGGGAGTCGTTGAAATAGGCCGGCACCGTGATGACCGCTTCGGTCACGACCTCACCGAGATAATCCTCGGCGGTCTTTTTCATTTTCTTCAGTACTTCCGCCGAAATTTGCGGCGGCGCATTGCGCTGGCCATTCACTTCGACCCACGCATCGCCGTTGTCGGCCTTGGCAATTTTGTACGGCACCATGTGAATGTCTTTCTGCACGACATCGTCGGTAAATTTGCGGCCAATCAGCCGTTTGATCGCGTACAGCGTATTTTTCGGGTTGGTGACGGACTGGCGTTTGGCGCTCTGGCCGACCAGGATTTCGCCGTCATCGGTATATGCAACGATCGACGGGGTGGTACGGGCCCCCTCCGCGTTTTCAATAACCTTGACCTTGTCACCATCCATGATGGCCACGCAGGAGTTGGTGGTGCCGAGGTCGATGCCGATAATTTTGCCCATTTGACTATCTCCAAAAACAATAAGGCCGATTACAAATTTGGTCGTTTGCGAAGTCGGTTGCGCATCCAGTTGTGGAGTGCCGTTGTGGAAGGCGCCCGCATCACGTTTGCTTGTCGATCTATATTGGCCCGGTACCCGCCATTTCAAGGCCCGGACCGCACAAAGCCCGATCAGACGCCTCAGGCGTTCTCATCGATTTTTTTGGCGACGCCCTTCGACACCGCCACCATCGCCGGCCGCAGCAGGCGACCGTTGAGCGTGAAACCCTTCTGCATCACGAACAGCACGGTGTTGGGCTCGACATTGGGGTTGTCGAGCATGGTCATGGCCTGGTGTACCTGCGGATCGAAGGGTTCGCCGACCGGATTCAGTTGCTCGACCTGGAATTTGGCCAGCGCGTCGATCAGGCCCTTATGGGTCAGCTCGACCCCCTCCAGCAGCGGTTTCAGCGCCTCGTTATCGCGATCGGCAGCGTCCAGCGAACGCTCGAGGTTATCGGCCACCGGCAGCAGCGCATTGGCGAACTTCTCCAGCGCAAATTTGTGGGCGTTCTCGACATCGCGTTCGGCGCGGCGGCGCTGGTTCTGCGCCTCGGCGGCCACCCGCAGCGATTGGTCCTTGATCTCGGCCAGCTCCGACTGGAGCTTCTCGATTTCGGCCTGGAGGTGCTCGCCACTGTCTGCGCCAAAAGTACCCACACCGAAAGCGTCCGCGCTCGGCACGTCGTCAGCCGGAGCGGCCGGGTTTACGTCGGATTGAAATTGCTCGTCTGCCACTCTTCTTCTCCACTGATCAAACGTGCCCTGGCGTCAGCGGATGGACGCGCGAGGCAAAAAATGGGAACCGGCGACCGGTATGGGGCCCGGCGCGGCCGATTTCAAGGGCTGGGCTTCAGGTTTAGAAGAAACGCGAGCAAAATCCGGGGGAGAATCAAATCGACTTCAGGGCCACGCTAAGCATGCGCGCGGTGACGTCGACGATGGGGATCACCCGTTCGTAAGCCATGCGAGTGGGCCCGATGACCCCCAATACGCCGAGCGTCTGGTTGCCGGCCTGATAGGGGGCGGTGATGACGCTGAAATCCCCCAGCACCTCGAACCCGGCCTCATCGCCGATAAAGATCTGCACTCCGTCAGCGGAAATGCAGCGGTCGACGAGATCGAGGATGTCGCGTTTCTGTTGGAAGGCCTCGAACAGATCGCGCAACTTTTCGTAGGTTTCCGGGCCGGCCTGACCGAGCAGCCGGGTTTCGCCGGCGACCACATAATCGCGTTGCCCACTCTCATTGCCCGTCTCTTCAAACGCTTTCGCCGCCAAATCCAGGCTGAGCTGCAAATGCTGGTCGATCGAGGTTTTGTCGGCCTGCATGGCTTCGAGAATGGCGACCCGCGCCTCGCGCAGACCTTGACCGGCGAAACGCTGGTTGATCAGGTTAGCCGCCTGTTGCAGCTCGATTTCACTGTACTGGCGGCTGGTGTGGATTACCCGGTTCTGCACCTCGCGTTCGTTGATGACGAGGATGACCAGCACGCGATTTTCAGTCAGCGGCAGAAACTCCACCTGCCGCAATTGCGCGCGCCGCAGCCGCGGCAGTGTCACCAATCCTGCCTGCGCAGTGATCCGCGCCAGAAACTGCGACGCACTCGCCACCAGATCGGCCGGCGATTTATCGGGATTCAATTCGTACTGCAGCGTGGTGATGGCGCCCTGATCCAGCGGTCGCACCGTGATCAGCGAATCGACGAACAGGCGATAACCCTGCACCGTCGGCACCCGTCCGGCTGAGGTATGCGGTGCGCGAATCAGGCCGAGATCCTCGAGATCCGCCATCACATTGCGTGCAGTCGCGGCGCTGACCGGCAGGCCGCTCGCCTCGACCAGCGCCTTCGAACCGACCGGCTGGCCTTCGCGGATATAACGTTCGATCAGCGCCTTCAACAGCAACTGTGCGCGCTCTGAAATCAACTCCTTTGTCATGGTTTGTCTCAAAAAAATGGAGGGGTTACCAACGCATTCCTTACCAGCGAACCTTCCTTACCAACGCAGCCCTTACAAGCACCTGCTTTACCAACGGCTGCTTTACCAACGGAGAATGCCCACGATCAACGCACCGACCAGCAACCACTTCAGCGCGTAATACAGCGTGCGGTTGCGTGCCTTTAAATTTTTCGCCCGGCGCCGCACGGCGTAAATGTACGCGAAGGCTTTATTCAGGCCGCCCGTCTTGTCGTTTTCGTCATTCGGCGATGCGGCAGCAGCCATGACGTGGCTGGAAAACCAGCGATTGAACGCGCGCATCCAGCCAAACCGCAGCGGCCGTTCGATATCGCAGAACAGGATCAAACGGTTTTGATCGGTTTTATTTTCGGCGTAATGGATGAAGGTCTCGTCGAACATCACCGGTTCGCCATCGCGCCAGCTATAGGTTTCGCCGTCGACCGAAATAAAACAATCGTCGACCCCGGGCGTGACCAGACCGAGGTGATAACGCAACGATCCGGCATAGGGATCGCGATGTCGCACCAGCTTGCCGCCCGGCGGCAGCTCGGCAAACATCGCCGCCTTGATGCCAGGAATACTGCGCAGCAACTCCACCGTGCGCGGGCAACATTGCTCCGCCGAGGGATGGCTGACGCCGTACCAGAACAGATAAAACCGTTTCCAGCCGGTTTTGAAAAACGAATTGAAACCGGCGTCGTCGTATTTGGCCGAGCCGCGAATTTTGCCCTCAAGCGTCAGCGCCTCGTCGCGGATCATCGACCAATTGTCCTGCAACGGCTGCAACTGCGGAAACGCACCGACATCGACGTACGGCCGATTCGGCACTGAAGACGCCAGATAAAGCAGCGCGTTGATTGGCGCCAGAATGGTCGAGTGGTCCGTCACCTGCCGCCAGAATTTATGGCGGACCTTGCCGCGTTTATGGACATAGACCGCCGCGGCGACAAACAACGCGATCAGAATGATTTTGGTGAGGGATAACTGCACGCACGCACTCCACAACGAACTGAAAATCGATCGGCCCCGATCCGATCGAGTCGGAACTCACAATAAGGGCGCACACCAACCGAAGCAACCGCAGTTGCCCAGACACGCCTGTGTACTGTATAAATCCACAGCCCTCAGAATTCTGCCGCCGGAGCGCCGACTATGCTGGTCCACCTGAGTATCGACAACTACGCCATCGCCGATCACGTCGAAGCCGAATTCGGCAGCGGCATGACCGTCGTCACCGGTGAAACCGGCGCCGGCAAGTCGATCCTGCTGGATGCCCTCGGCCTCGCACTCGGCGACCGGGCCGATGCCAATGTCGTCCGCGCCGGCGCCGATCGCGCCGAAATCCACGCCAGTTTCGATATCGGCAAGATCGAAGCCGCGCGCAACTGGCTCGACGCACGCGATTTGCTGGCCGGCGACGAATGCCTGCTGCGCCGCATCGTCACCCGCGAAGGCCGTTCGCGCGGCAGTATCAATGGCCAGCCGGCGACGCTGCAGGACTTGAAGGCACTCGGCGAATTGCTGATCGATATCCACAGTCAGCACGAACATCAATCACTGCTGAAAAAAAACCATCAGCGCGAATTGCTCGATGCGTTTGCCGGCTCGCAGGAACTGGCATTACAGGTGCGCGAATGTGCCGCGTCGTATCACGATATCGCAGCGCGGTTGCGCGACCTGACCGAACACCGCGACGAACAGAATGCCCGCCTGCAACTGCTGAGTTACCAGGTCGAGGAACTGGATCAGTTCGATTTGCAGGAAGGCGAACTCGAAAAACTCGAACGCGAACAACATCAGCTCGCCAACGGCGAACAGATTCTGCGCAACAGCCAGCAGGCATTGGGGTTGTGCCGCGAAGGCGAAATTAATGTCATCAGCATCCTGCATCAGGCGCTGAAATCGCTCGCCGAAATCGACGGTAAACAACCTGCACTCGCCGAAGCCGAGCAGATGCTGGGCAGCGCGCTGATCCAGGTCGAAGAAGCCAGCCGCGAATTGCAGCATCACGTCGATGCCTTCGAGCTCGACCCCGAACGCCTCGCCATCGTCGAGGCACGTCTCGGCGCTGTCTACGAAATCGCACGCAAACACCGCATCACACCCGCACAACTGCCGGCGTTGCATGCCGAATTGCGCGGTGAACTCGCGCGTATCGCCGGTGGCGACGAAAACATCGAACATCTGCAACTGCAACTGCAGAATGCCGACGAGTCGTACCGCACTACCGCCGCGACGCTCGGTAAAAAACGCCAGCAGGCCGCGGCGAAATTGCATAAGCAGGTCGAAAAACAATTGCAGGCATTGTCGATGGGAGGCTGCAAATTCGCGGTGGCAGTCACTTCTCGCAAAGACAACGGGCGCGATAGCGCCGAACCCCACGCCCACGGCAGCGAAGAAATCGAATTCCTGATCAGTACCAACCCCGGCAGCCCGGCACAGGCATTAAATCGCATCGCCTCCGGCGGCGAATTATCCCGCATCAGCCTCGCGATTCAGGTTGTCACCGCGCAGACCAGCGCAATCCCGACCCTGGTGTTCGACGAAGTCGATGTCGGCATCGGCGGCGCCACCGCGGAAGTGGTCGGCAATTTATTGCGCGAACTGGGCAGCCGCGGCCAGGTGTTGTGCGTAACGCACCAGCCGCAAGTAGCGAGCAAAGGCCATCACCATTTTGTCGTCGAAAAAATC
>JBEVMI010000082.1:0-7002 GCA_040508685.1 Spongiibacteraceae bacterium | reverse complement strand
GCCCACTGATTTTTCAGAATGAAGCGACCATCCCCAATAGGAGCGCCATTCTGAAAAATCAGTGGGCCTTGCTGCCAACGCTCGGCACCAATCCCTCGGCACCCTCCCCTGCCTCACGCCACCGAACTTTCCTGCTGCTTGCCAAGCTCCTTCCCATTCTGAAGGAAGACTTTCGAACTGCGCGGTCGTGCAAAAACCTCCTGGCCAATTTCCAGATTCAGCAGATGCTCCTCGCTGCGCGGCAGATCGACATGAATCACATCGTCGCTGATGTGATTGCGCAGTTCGAGATGCAATACCGGGCCGGCGCGGGTGATGTTTTCCACGACGGCATTGATGAAACCCTCGCCGTCGGGGCGCGTGCGCAACTCGATATCGTGCGGACGTACATAAGCGATCGCTTCGGCATCGAGCACACCGTTGTGTTCCGGCGCCGGCAATTTGTATTCGCCGATATGCGCCCAGCCATTGTCGACGCGGCTGCGAAACAGATTCACCTGGCCGATAAAGTCGTACACGAACGGTGACGCCGGATCGTTGTAGATATTTTCCGGCGCGCCGATCTGTTCGATGTTGCCCTTGTTCATCACCACGATGCGATCGGAGACCTCCATCGCCTCCTCCTGATCGTGGGTCACGAAAATCGACGTCACATGAATTTCGTCGTGCAGCTTGCGCAGCCAGCGGCGCAGGTCCTTGCGCACTTTCGCATCGAGCGCGCCGAACGGTTCGTCGAGCAACAGTACTTTCGGCTCGACCGCGAGCGCGCGCGCCAATGCAATACGCTGCCGCTGGCCACCCGACAATTGATGCGGGTAGCGATCGGCGAGCCAGTCGAGTTGTACCAGCTTCAGCAACTCATGCACGCGCCGGGAAATTTCCTGCTTCGACGGCCGCGTTTCGCGCGGGCGCACGGTCAGCCCGAAGGCGACGTTATCGAATACCGTCATATGGCGAAACAGTGCGTAATGCTGAAACACAAAACCGACCTGGCGTTTGCGCACGTGCACATCGGTGGCATCTGCACCATGAAACAGCACGCTGCCGCTGTCGGGCTGCTCCAGCCCCGCGATAATGCGCAGCAATGTGGTTTTGCCGCAGCCCGACGGGCCGAGCAATGCGACCAGCTCGCCGGTCGGAAAATCCAGCGAGACATTATTCAGCGCCGTGAAATTGCCGAACGCCTTGTTGAGATTGCGGACTTCGATACTCATCGTCATTCACTCGTGCAAAAAAGCCCCACCGTGGCCAGGGGTCAGCGCACTGTATCGGGTGGCTATAGCATGGAGAAATATCGATTTCCGCTTTGCTTATGCCGCATAAGCTTGGGCGTTTTGGTTATATCCGACGTCTTCGTCGCCGCCAGTTGCCGTATCCCGCACACCGCAAAAGGGGGCGCATCGTGTGGTATGCGAATTGCGCGAAGTTACCCGTCAAGAGCACCGCCCAGGGACTGCTCGGGTACCGGCATGGCTTATCGTTCCGAGATCGATGGACTGCGCACGCTCGCCGTGCTGCCCGTGATTTTTTTTCACGCGGGCTTCGACGTCTTCAGCGGCGGTTATGTCGGCGTGGATGTCTTCTTCGTCATCAGCGGTTACCTGATCACCACCATCATTTATCAGGAAATTCGCAGCGACACCTTTGCGATCATCCGTTTTTACGAACGCCGCGCCCGTCGCATCGTGCCGGCACTGTTCGTCGTATGCCTCGCCTGCATCCCCTTCGCATGGTTCTGGATGTTGCCGCAGGAACTGGAGGCTTTCGCCAAAAGCCTGGTCGCGGTAAATCTGTTCGCGTCGAATATCCTGTTCTGGCGCGAGAGCGGTTATTTCGACGGCGCCGCCGAACTCAAGCCCCTGTTGCACACCTGGTCGCTGGCGGTCGAAGAACAATTTTATTTGCTGTTCCCGCTGCTGCTGATTGCGCTGCGCAAACTCTCGCGCAATTGGCTGCTCGGGGTGCTGGTAGTGTTGAGCTGCATCAGCCTGGCGCTGGCGCAATGGGGTTCGACGGTTTTTCCCAGTGCGAATTTCTATTTGTTGCCCACGCGCGCGTGGGAACTCGGCATCGGCGCAGCTCTGGCTGTGACCGGCGATTTCCGCCAGCGGGTAACCCATCGATACGCAGAGCTGATGTCGGCACTGGGATTATTGCTGATCGCGTATGCGGTATTCACATTCGACGGCGCCCTGCCTTTTCCCGGCTTGTGGGCGTTGGTGCCGGTCGCCGGTGCCGCGCTGATCATCGCGTTTACCACGCCGCAAACAACGGTGGGGCGCCTGCTCGGCTCGACCCCGATGGTCGCCGTCGGCCTGCTCAGCTACAGCGCCTATCTATGGCATCAGCCCCTGTTCGCCTTCGCGCGCATCCGTCTCTACGACGGTGTTTCGCCTTCTATTTATCTAGCATTGAGTCTGCTGACCCTGGTGCTCGCCTATCTGTCGTGGCGTTTCATCGAACGCCCGTTTCGCAGTGGCCAGACCTTTTCGCGCCGACAAATATTTGCCGGCGCTACTACCGGCGCGATCGCGATGATGGTCGCGGGCATGATCGGCACCGCGGCATCCGGACTGCCGCAACGTATGCCCGCCGATGTCGTCAGCATGGCGGCGTGGGCCAATGACGAAGATAAACCCGCGCGCCTGTGCGAATTCGATGAACACAGAAGTTTCGGTGTCGACAAGGCCTGTCATTACGGCGCGTTCTCGAAGTCCGTCATCATCTGGGGCGACAGCCATGCGCGCGCGGCTTCAGTCGGCCTGCGGCAGTCGTTGAATCGCAACGGCATCGGCCTGATTCAATACACCACCACCGGCTGCGCGCCGGTATTGGGTTACGACTGGCTGCACGGCAATTTCGACTGCCTCGCACAAACCCGCGCCATGCACGCCGCAGCGCGCGCCAGTGTCGAAGCCGATGTCGTCGTGATCGTCGGACGTTGGTCGTTCTTCGCCGAACATACCGGCTTCGACAATCGCGAAGGCGGCCGCGAATGGGACAAATTCAACTATCCCGTGATCGAAGCGGACCCCAAAGCGCCGGCAAACAGCCCGCGGTATCGCGATCATCTCGCCGAATTATTCCGCGGCACCGTGCAGGGATTGCTCGACGCCGGCAAACGCGTGGTGTTGGTATACCCGATTCCGGAAGTGGGCTGGGACGTGCCGAAACATCTCGCGTATACCCGCCTGTATGGCGCCGCCGACAGCCACCAGCCACTGTCGACCGGCTACGACGTGTTCAAGGTACGCTCGCAACGTGCGGATCAATTGCTCGATTCGCTTCCCAATCACCGCAACCTGCTGCGCGTCAGACCGGAGCGGATTTTCTGCAATACCCGCATCGCCAATCGCTGCATCGCTGAATGGAACGATACGCCGCTTTATTTCGACGACGACCATCTCAACAGCGTCGGCTCGCAGCTGCTGTCCGCCGAAATCGTCAGCACCATGCAGCGCGCGGGCTGGCTGGCGGAAAAAATCGCGCAGCACTGAACATTTTCTGCCGACCGACCGCCCGTAGAATTATTGCTGTTGCGCCGCGCGCGTTGCCAACTCCTGCTCGTGCGCGGCTTTCCACTCCAGTGCCGATTTCAATACCAGCGTCACCAACGCCAGCAATGCCAGCAGCGATGCCACCGCAAACGCCGCGGCGAACTGATATTCGTTGTAGAGAATTTCGATATGCAGCGGCATGGTGTTGGTCTGGCCGCGAATTTTTCCGGAGACGACGCTGACCGCGCCGAATTCGCCCATTGCCCGCGCGTTGCACAGAATGATGCCGTACAGCAGAGCCCATTTGATCGACGGCAACGTGACGCGGAAAAACGTCTGCCAGCCATTCGCGCCCAGCGTGAGCGCCGCCTCTTCGTTTTCGCGACCCTGCTCCTGCATCAGTGGAATCAATTCGCGAGCGACAAACGGGAATGTCACGAAGGTGGTCGCCAGCACGATGCCCGGCACCGCAAATATGATGCGCAGATCGTTTTCGAACAGCCAGTCGCCAAACCAGCCGCGCGAACCGAACATCAACACGTAAATCAGACCCGCGATGACCGGAGACACGGCAAACGGCAAATCGATCAGCGTGATCAGCACCTGCTTGCCGCGAAACTGGAATTTCGCAATCGCCCACGCCGCGGCGAGACCGAACACGACGTTGCACGGCACCGCGATCGCCGCGGCGAGCAGGGTCAATTTAATGGCGTGTGCCGCCGCCGGTTCGGTGACCGCCGCCCAATACACATCCCAGCCGCGCGAGAACGCTTCGGTAAATACCGCCACCAGCGGCAGCAATAAAAACAGCGACAAAAAAACCAGCGCGGTCGCAATCAGCACGAGACGCACGCCGACGGGCTCGGTGGTCGCCTTCTCGATATTCGTCGGCGCCCGTGCAACTCTTGTCAGTGATCCAGCTCCAGCACTCATGTCAGCCCCCCGTCCGCTTGTGGCTCCAGTGCTGAAGCATGTTGATCAGCAGCAGGAGTATGAAAGAAAAAATCAGCATGACTGTACCTAGCGCAGCGGCGCCCGCGTAATTGTTTTGTTCGAGACTGGTCATGATCAGCAGCGGCGTGATTTCGGTTTTGAACGGCATGTTGCCGCTGATGAAAACCACCGAGCCGTATTCGCCGATGGCACGCGCAAATGCCAGCGCATAACCGGTCAGCAAGGCCGGCAACAAGGCGGGCAATAAAATGCGGCGGAAGGTTTGCAGACGGTTCGCGCCGAGACTCGCTGCCGCTTCTTCGATTTCGGCTTCGAGATCGGCCAGTACCGGTTGTACCGTGCGCACGACGAACGGCAGGCCGATAAAAGTCAGCGCGATCACCACACCGATCTGCGTATACGCCAGGCGAATGCCGTATGGCGTGAACCACTGCCCGACCCAGCCGTTCGGCGCGTACAGCGCTGTCAGCGCGATACCCGCCACCGCCGTGGGTAATGCGAATGGCAGATCGACCAACGCGTCGATGATACGTTTACCCGGAAAGCGGTAACGCACCAGTACCCACGCGACAATCAAACCGAAGATCAGATTGATGGTCGCCGCGATCAGCGATGCGCCGAAGGTGAGTTGATAACTCGCCACCGCACGGCGGCTGGAAATGACCTGCCACAATTCCGGCCACGTCTGCGTCAGCGATTTCGCGACCAGCGCGCCGAGAGGAATAAATACCAGCAGGCTCGCATATAACGTCGCGAAACCCAGCGACAACCCAAAGCCAGGCAGTACGGAATTTTTTGCCACTTTATTCACCGGTACAAAATGTTCGTTAAAAAGCGTTTGTTCAAATCGTGTTAACGGGCCCGAGTGGCGGCTATAGCCAGCAGAAAAAAGGTCCGCCCATAAAATGGCCGGCTGACACAGAATGCCGGCCGGCTTGCTAGCCCTTATGGCTTGCTAACCTGTATGAGCTATTGATAGATCTTGTCGAAAATGCCGCCGTCGTTGAAATGTTCGGCCTGGGCTTTTTTCCAGCCGCCGAAATCTTCAATCGTCACCAGCTTCAGGTTAGGAAACGATTTGGCGTATTTCGCAAATACATCCTTGTCGCGCGGACGGTAATAATTTTTCGCAGCGATTTCCTGGCCTTCTTTCGAGTAGAGGTGTTGCAGGTACGCTTCGGCGACCGGCTTGGTGCCGTGTGCCTCGGCGTATTTGTCGACCACGGCAACCGATGGCTCGGCGAGAATCGACAGCGACGGATAGATGATTTCGAATTTATCCGGACCGAGTTCGTTCAGCGCCAGATACGCTTCGTTTTCCCAGCTCAGGAATACATCGCCGATGCCGCGCTGGACGAAGGTGGGGGTTGAGCCGCGCGCGCCGGAATCAAGCACCGGAACGTGCTTGAACAATTCTTTGACGAAATCCTGAGCTTTGGCATCGCTGCCGTATTTCTGTTTCGCGAACGCCCACGCGGCCAGATAATTCCAGCGCGCACCGCCCGAAGTTTTCGGGTTCGGGGTGATCACTTCAACGCCTTTCTTGATCAGGTCGTCCCAGTCTTTGACTTGTTTCGGATTGCCCTTTCGCACCAGGAACACGATGGTGGACGTGTACGGTGTGGATTTGTCGGCGAGACGCGATTCCCAGTTTTCGGGGAGCAGTTTGTTTTTGGCGAGCGGGTCGATATCGCCGGCCAGTGCCAGCGTGACGACGTCGGCTTGCAGGCCATCGTTCACCGCGCGCGACTGGCCACCCGAGCCGCCATGCGATTGTTCGACGGTAACGACGTCACCGGTTTTTTCTTTCCAGTATTTGGCGAACGAGGTGTTGAACTCGCGGTACAGTTCGCGGGTCGGGTCGTACGATACGTTCAACAGCTTGACGTCCTTCGCTTGCGCCAGCGGCACAAACAACAGGCTGGCGGCCAAAGCCAGGGGCGTAAAGCCGAAAGCGGCAAGGCGGAAGGTCATGTTGGCTCCTTGGTTTTAATTTCGGGTTCAAGTTACAGAGAATTCACGTGCCGCAATGGCGCGAGTTGACGCACTGTATCGAGAGGATTTTTCGCCGAGAAATACCGATTTCCGCTTTGCTTATGCCGCATAAGCTTGTGCTTTTCGGTTATAGATGCCGTTGTAGACGGCGACGATCGGTCGACGCAGTCCGTTCTAAAATAATTTTTGGGGGTTTTTATTCATGCAGAACGACAAACGTTTTTACGGCTGGACCATCGCCGTCACACTCTGGTTTACGTATTTGCTCACGGCCGGCCTGGCGTTCTACGGCGCCAGCGTGATCAATGCCGCGATGGGCAAGGCGCTGCAACTCGACAAGACCACGATCGGCCTCGGCTTCTCGGTGCTGGGTCTGGTGTGGGGCTTTTCGGGACCACTGACCGCGTATCTGCTCAACCGTATCGGCGTGCGCCGCACCGTCACGCTCGGATCGCTGATCATCGCCGCCGGCTCGCTGGTGCTGGGGCTGGTGGTCGATAGCGGCTGGATGTTCATCGCCGTGTTCGGCGTCGTCAACGGTGTCGGCATCGGCATC
>JBEVMI010000073.1:0-6149 GCA_040508685.1 Spongiibacteraceae bacterium | reverse complement strand
ATGATGATGCTCGACCGCCTCGCCGGCACCAGTTTTTTCATGCCGGCCATTATTTCGATGGGCACGCAATTGCCGCAATCCGGCGGCAGTCCGATCCTGTTTCAACACCTGTTCTGGTTTTTCGGCCACCCCGAGGTGTACATCGTCGCGCTCCCGGCGTTTGGCATCGTTTCCGATCTGCTCAGCACCCACGCGCGCAAGAATATTTTCGGTTATCGCATGATGGTGTGGGCCATCCTCGCGATTGGCTGCCTGAGTTTTGTGGTGTGGGCGCACCATATGTATGTCAGTGGCATGAATCCGTATTTCGGTTTCTTTTTCGCGACGACGACATTGATCATCGCCGTGCCGACTGCGATCAAGGTCTACAACTGGGTGCTGACGTTGTGGCGCGGCAATATTCATCTCAACGTACCGATGTTGTTCGCGATCGGATTTATTTTCACGTTTATCCACGGCGGCCTGACCGGATTGTTTCTCGGCAATGTCGTCGTCGACCTGCCGTTGTCGGATACCTATTTCGTGGTCGCGCATTTTCATATGGTGATGGGGGTGTCGCCGGTGCTGGTGGTATTCGGCGCTGTGTATCACTGGCTGCCAAAAATTACCGGCCGCATGTTCAGCGACACCCTCGGTAAATGGCATTTCTGGATTACCTTTCTCGGCGCTTATGCGGTATTTCTGCCGATGCACTATCTCGGCTTTCTCGGTGTACCGCGCCGTTATTACGCGATGGGCGATGCGGTGTTCATGCCGGAGTCCGCGCATACGCTGAATATGCAGATCACGGTGGCGGCGTTGATCGTGGGGGCTGCGCAAATCCTGTTCCTGGTTAATCTGGTGTGGACCCTGCGCCACGGCAAGCCGGCCGGCTCCAATCCTTGGGGCGCCACCACGCTGGAATGGCAGACACCCGACACGCCGCCGCGCCACGGCAACTGGGGGCCGACCCTGCCCGTGGTGTATCGCTGGGCCTATGACTACAGCGTGCCCGGTGCACACCAGGATTTCCTGCCGCAGAATTTTCCGCCGGCCACCTTTTCTCATGGGCAAGCCAGCGGCGAGCCATCCTTGGAAGCGAATGCGATGGCACTGGAGCCGGTTCCGGTGCCGCCATCACCGCCACCATCCCTCTCCGAAGAGCCGGAGCAAAAGCCATGAACATGCTCACGGCGTTTGTGATCATTGCGGCCGCGGTGCTGGTGTGGTGGCTGTTGCTGCAAAAACTCCGGGCCAAATCCTGGCTCCCCGAAGGCGCGGTCGGCAACGCCGATTTCGGTTCGGCCTCCTTCGATGCCACGGCGCATTCGCCAAAAATTATTGCCCTCGGCGTATTTCTCGCCGTCGTCACCGCGCTCTTCGGATTATTCGCCGCGGCTTATCACATGCGCATGGCGGTGCCCGACTGGACCCATCTGCCGCTGCCAAAAATTTTGTGGGTGAATACTTTTTTGCTCGCGGCGAGCAGCGTCGCCTTGCAGTGGGCATGGTTCGCGTCCGTGCGAGTCGACAGCGGTCGGAGTTTGTCCGTCACACGCCACGCGTTGATGGCGGGCGCGTGCCTGACGCTGACATTTTTTGTGGGCCAATGGCAGGCGTGGCAGCAGCTCGATGCCAGTGGTTTTTATTTCAGCTGCACACCGGCCAGCGCCTTCTTTTACCTGTTGTCAGGTTTGCACGCCGTGCATCTGTTCGGCGGTCTGCTGGTGCTGACGAAAACGATGCTGGCGGTTTATCGGGTTGATGGCGGTGCCGTTTGTGGCGGTAGCACCATTGACGGAAGGGATCGAGCGGCAGCGCGCGCAAGTCCAGCGTTGAGCATCAAACTCTGCGCGCTGTATTGGCATTACCTGCTGGTGTTGTGGTTGGCCTTGTATGCGTTGTTGGCATTGACCTGAATTCATCTTCGACCATTGAAGTCGTTTAACAAGGGGCATCCCATGTCCAGTATCCCGATCGGCGAAACGACTCAGGAGATTGTTTCGGCGGAGACTGCTTTCGCGCAGACCGGCAACGACTGGCGCAGTATTCCGCGCGACTGGTCTGCCGATAAGCAGGCGTTCGATGTGCCGTGGGGAAAAGCCATGATGTGGATTTTCCTGCTCAGCGATACGTTTATTTTCACCTGCTTTTTGACCAGTTATATGACCGTGCGGATTTCGACGCCGGTGCCGTGGCCGAGTCCCAGCGAAGTATTCGCGCTGACGATTGCCGGCCACAGCATTCCCCTGATCCTGATTGCGATCATGACCTTTGTGCTGATTTCCAGCAGCGGCACCATGGCGCTGGCGGTGAACTATGCGTATCGCCGCGACCGCCGCAAAACCGTAATCCTGATGACGCTGACGGCAATCCTGGGTGCATGTTTTGTCGGTATGCAGGCGTTCGAGTGGACCAAGCTGATCATGGAGGGCGTGCGGCCCTGGTCCAATCCGTTCGGCGCCGCACAGTTCGGTGCCTGCTTCTTCATGATCACCGGTTTTCATGGGTTGCACGTCAGTGCCGGTGTGATCTATCTCGCCGTAGTGGCATCACGGGTCGCGCGCGGCAAATACGAGCACTCGGGCAATTATTCCATCGTCGAAATCACCGGACTGTACTGGCATTTCGTCGATCTGGTCTGGGTGTTTATTTTTGCGTTCTTTTATCTCTGGTAGAGGGAGCAGCAGTGATGACACAGGCAGCGGCACACAGTACGGTAGCCCTCGGCGGCGCTTCAGAGCACACGGGGCAGCAGCATCCGCTCGGCGTCTATCTGAAGATATGGGCGCTGTTGTTTGTACTCAGCGCGCTCTCGTACATGGTCGATTATTTTCACCTGCAAGGTTATTTGCGCTGGGGCCTGGTGCTGATTTTCATGACATTGAAGGCGGGTCTGATCGTCGCGTTTTTCATGCATATGCGCTGGGAGCGGTTGGCGCTGATTTATACGATTCTGATTCCACCGTTGTGCCTGCTGGTGCTGATCGGCATCATGGCAGTGGAGTCGGATTACACGCTATTTAACCGGCATCTGTTTTTCGACAATAAAATCGAAATGCCGGTAGTGGTGAAGCCGCAGCATCATTGAAATAACAGAATCGCCAGGGTTGAGTAATTAAGCTGCCACAATGCGACGCACCGTCTCGACAAAATTCAGTGTCAGCGGCGAGCTGGCATCGTCCACCCACACCAGTGCCAGCGTCAGCCGGCTATCGAGTTCGACCACGGGTTTGAGCACGACATCCGGCAGCGACGACTCCGCACTTGCCGACACCACGAAACTGGCGCCCATGCCGACCGCGACCAGATTGAGGGCGGTCGATTCGCTGTCGGCTTCCTGAATGATTTTCGGCGTCAGCCCACCGCGGATGCAGTCGCGCAGCAAGGCGTCGGAGTAGTACGCGTTGCGCGAGCGCGCCAGCCAGATAAACGCTTCGTCGATCAGGTCGTGCAGATGGATCTGGCGTTTTTTTGCCAGTGGATGGTTGCGTTGCAGGGCGAGATAAAAACGATCGGTCGCCACCGGAATTCGCGCCAGGCCGCCGTCGTGTTCCGGCGACAGATACACAAATCCTGCATCCAGCTCGCCAGCGCGCAACGCCTCGCATTGTGCCGGCGAGGTCATTTGATTCAGTCGCAATTCGACACCGGGATAGGCGACGCGAAATTCGCCAAAGGACCGCGAGACGATCTGCGAACGCCCCGCGGTTTCCCGAAAGCCGATGCGCAGGGCGCCGAGCTGTCCGGCTGCGGCCTGGCGCACGCGCTCGGTTGCGAGTTCGACTTCGCGCAGGATGCGGCGCACATCCTCGACATAAAGACGACCTGCTGGCGACAGAAAAATCCTTCGCTTGGAACGAATAAACAGCGCACAGCCGAGTTCCGCCTCCAGCACCGCGATCTGTTTGGAAAGCGCGGGCTGGGCGACGTGCAGGCGAGTGGCGGCGCGGCGGAAGTTTTCTTCTTCAGCGGCGACGACGAAATAACGCAGGCGGCGGAGGTCCATCGACAGATGATAACCAAAAGGAATCAAATTGGTAGTTATTTACTGTTGGCGTTATCGAATGCGCTGGCTTAGTCTTCCGTCTGAATTTAATCGGGCCGTACCCGTCGAGCGATTCAGCCCCAGACCCTTATCGAGAAGAGAGATAGCCATGGCAGAGCAGAAAGCGACCAATGTGCATTGGCACGAAGGTGAAGTGACCCGCGCGGACCGCAATCGTCTGCTCGGCCAGAAAGGCGCGACCATCTGGTTCACCGGTTTGTCCGGCAGCGGCAAAAGTACGGTGGCGGTGGCGCTGGAAACCGAACTCGCCAAACGCGGCAAGCTGGCTTATCGGCTCGATGGCGATAATGTCCGTCTCGGTATCAACAAAAATCTCGGCTTCTCCGCGGAAGACCGCACCGAGAACATTCGTCGTATCGGCGAAATCTCCAAACTGTTCGTGGATGCCGGCGTCATCGTGCTGTCGAGTTTCGTGAGCCCGTATCGCGCCGACCGCGATCTGGTGCGCGAGCTGCACGCTGCCGGCGGCATGGATTTCATCGAAGTGTTTGTCGATGTGCCACTGGCCGAAGCCGAAAAACGCGACCCCAAAGGGCTGTACAAAAAAGCGCGCGCGGGCGAAATCAAGAATTTCACCGGTATTTCCGATCCGTATGAAGCACCGGAGCAGCCGGAAGTCGTGCTCAATACGCATGAAATGACACTGGAGCAGGAAGTGGAAGTATTGCTCGCGCTGCTGGAGAAACGCGGCCTGCTGGCTGGCGATTGATTCTCGTCGCACATCTTTTCTGACAATGGATTCTGCAAACAGATTTTGAATTACTGCGCGCAGCGCAGCCCAACGAGGATATTCGAGATGATCAAACCGCACGGCGCCGATGCGCTCAAACCGCTGTTCGTTTACGACACCGAAAAACATCACGCGCTGGCGAAAGAAGCCGAGTCGCTGCCGTCATTGCTGGTGAATTCTGCCGCCGCCGCCAATGCGGTGATGTTGGGCGCGGGGTATTTCACACCGCTCGATGGTTACATGACCTTGGCCGATGCGCTCAGCGTCGCCGAAAAACTTCACACCACCGACGGTCTGTTCTGGCCGGTGCCGATCATCAATCTGACCAAGAACAGCAGCGTAAAGGCTGGCTCGCGCATCGCGTTGCGCGATCCCAATGTCGAAGGCAATCCGGTGCTGGCGGTCATGGACGTGCAGGGTGTGGAAGCGGTCAGTGACGAACAGATCCAGTTGATGGCGAAAAATATTTTCGGCACGCTCGATCCGAAACACCCGGGTGTTTCCGTCTTCACGCAGTTGGGCAATACGCTGCTGTCTGGCCCGATCCAGGTGCTGAATTTCAGCTATTTCCAGGGCGATTTCCCCGACACGTTCCGCACTGCGGTTGAAATCCGCAACGAAATCCAGGAGCGCGGCTGGAAAAAGATCGTCGCGTTCCAGACCCGCAATCCGATGCACCGTGCGCACGAAGAACTGTGCCGCATGGCGCAGGAACGCCTGCAGGCCGATGGCATCGTCATCCACATGCTGCTCGGTAAATTGAAAGAGGGCGATATTCCGGCGCCGGTGCGCGATGCCTGCATCCGCAAGATGGCCGAACTGTATTTCCCGCCCAACACGGTGATGATCACCGGTTACGGTTTCGACATGCTGTATGCCGGCCCGCGCGAAGCCGTGCTGCACGCGATTTTCCGCCAGAACATGGGCGCGACACATTTTATTCTCGGCCGTGATCACGCCGGTGTCGGCGATTACTACGGCCCGTTCGACGCGCAAACGATTTTCGCCGAGAAGGTTCCTGCGGGTTCGTTGCTGATCGAACTGTTCCTCGCGGACAACACCGCGTTCTCGAAAAAACTCGGTCGCGTGGTGATGATGCGCGAAGCGCCGGATCATGCGCCGGATGATTTCATCAATCTGTCGGGCACCAAAGTGCGGCAGATGCTGGGGCAGGGCATGGCACCGCCGCCGGAGTTTTCGCGTCCGGAAGTCGCGAAAATCCTGATGGAGTATTACCAGTCGATTGGTGGCTAACGCCTGGAACCTCTGATTAAGCTACTGCGCTCGGCATATCGCATGCGGGCGGTGCTCGGAATGCTCACATACTGGCGTGTATGCTCCGCTTCCTGTGCTCCGGCCGCATGCGACCTG
>JBEVMI010000023.1:0-3791 GCA_040508685.1 Spongiibacteraceae bacterium | reverse complement strand
ACTCAGCAAGTCGCAGGACAGGATTGCGTGGGACGAGTTCGCGGACGATTACGCGCAGATTCGCGAACGCATCGAAAACTGTCTCGATGGCGTGGTGAAAGGTTTTGAGGGCTACAACGAAAAAATTGCACATCCCGGCGGATTTCATTTGCGCAACGACGCCTCGCTACGGCGCTGGCAGACGCCGAGCGGTCGCGCCGAGTTTCGCGTTCATGCGGTGACCCTGGATGGCCCTATCCACCGCGCGCGACGGAAAAATCCGCAGACGCTGGCGCTGATGACGGTGCGCTCGCACGATCAGTTCAACACCACGGTGTACAGTCTGAATGATCGCTACCGCGGGGTTTTCGGCAGTCGCCACGTGTTGTTTATGAATGAACAGGATATCTCCGCGCGCGGATTGATGGACGGCGACACCGTCGACATCGAAACGGTGGCGGAAGACGATGTACTGCGCATGGTGCGCGGTTTTCGCATTGTGAAATATGCAATCCCCGCCGGCTGCGCCGCCACCTATTTTCCGGAGGCGACGCCGCTGGTGCCCGTCGATCTGGTCTCGACCTGCACCGCGACGCCAGCGTACAAGGAAATACCGGTGATCATTCGCAGGGCTGTCGCGGAAGCCTGAGCGGTTGGTTAAAGCTGATGGGTGTTGCGCAGCAGTTCGATGCAGGCTTTTTCGATTGGTTTTTCGGAAATGGTTTTTGGGATTTCATCGAGCACCTGAAAAATTTCCGGCACGTCATTTTTTTCGAGTTGCGTGCGGCAGAAATTCAGCAAATCGGTTTCGCTGAACGTTGCGGTGTCGGTCGGTACGATGGCGGCGACCAGGGTTTTTTCGCCGGCAACATTGTTCGCGGTGGCGACGCCGTACACGAACACATCGGCAATCAGCGGCGATTGCGTCAATACCGACTCGACCACCGTGGTATTCACAAAGTCGCCATTGCGGCGCACACCGCCACCGACACGGTGATGAAAATAAAACCAGCCATTTTCGTCGCAGTGGCCGAGGTCGCCCATGTGCAGCCAGCCGCCCCGGACCTTGTCGGATGACGCTTCGGAGTTTTTGTAGTAATCGACAGTGACAGGTTCGCCATCGCGACGCCGAAAACAGATTTCGCCTTCGACATTCGACGGGCAGGGATTGCCACTCTCATCGAGAATTGCGGCTTCCCATACCTGTGACGGTTTGCCGATGCTGCCGACCGGTCCACCCGAGCCGGGTGGATTGCTGAGGCCGCCGCCTTCGGTCGCGCCGTAACCTTCGGCCAACTCCACGCCGAAACGCTGTTTGAATTTTTCCCAGATGTGCGCGGGCATACCTGACGAAAAAATCAATCGCACCGGATTGTTGGCATCGTCCGGCTGTTCCGGCACCGCGTAAATTTCGGGAATCATGCCGCCCAGCAGATTGAATACCGTGCAGTGGTAACGGCGGCAGATATCCCATAGCCGGCTCTTGGTAAATTTGCGGCTGAACACCGCCGGCACACCGAGCGCGAGCGCATTGCGCAGAGTGTTCTGCGCATTGACATGCGTCAGCGACAGGCCCGTATACAACTTGTCGTTAGCGCCGACGCCGAGTTGGGCCATGCTGGTGGCGAGCAGCATGTATTTGCGGTGCGAGTGAATTACCGCCTTCGGATTGCCGGTCGTGCCCGACGTGAACATCATGAACATCGGCTCGTCGAGCGACTGTTCTGCGATCGGCAGTTCGTCGCCTGGCGTCGCGATCACATGGGCATAGTCGCGAACCTGGAAATGGGTGCTCGCGATGTGTTTCGGCGCGGCTGCCGTGCTGACCACGATCAACCATTCGAGTTGTTTGCAGTCGGCCGCAACGGCGAGCACCGAGTCGACGCAATAGTCCGCGCAGATCACGCCTTTACAGTCGGTGAAATCGAGCATGTAGCTCAGTTTGGTACCCATCGTGCGCGGATCGACTGGCACGAAAGTCGCGCCGAGAATCGACGCCGCCGACATGGCTTCAACGAATTCCGGATGGTTGTTCATCATCAGCGCGAAATTGTCGTGATGGCCGATACCGAGTTTTTTCAGCTCGCGCGCCAACGCCTGTGCATTGACGTGCAGTTGCGGAAAAGTGCGGGTCTCTTCGATGTAATCGCCGTTGTCGGCGATGCTGAGAAAGGTCAGCACATTGAGGTTCGGCAGTGCGGCGGCCTGCCGCGCTATTAATGTGGCAAGGACAATATCGGGGGTGTCGATCATCGAAAAAATCCTGGGGTTCGGGCGAAATAATGGAATGGGCTGTGACTATTTTAACGCCGGGCACACATGGAAATACGTATTACAAAGCGGCAATGATGATCGAATACGGTTGCCGGGTGAAGGCGCTCATAAAAAAGCCGCGACGAGCGCGGCTGTGTAAACGTATGGGCCGTTTGTTCAAACAACGGGAAGCAGGCGCACGCCGTCGCGACCACAGTCGCAGAGTTCCTCCACCGCTATCGCTTTGAAACCGGTTCGAACACGATCGAAATCCAGCAGCATCGGCATGCGGTTGGTCAGCAGCACTTCGCCGTTGTCGATCTCGACGGTCCACTCGTTCGGATCGATATGCAGGCCGCCGCCGTGCGCGCACTCCATCGCCAGTGCCGGGCCGACTTCCATCCAGCGCCGGAGCGTAATGCTGGCGTTGCCGGCGAGGCGGTGATAGGCACCTTCGTCACGGGTAAATACGATGCGATTGGCAAACAGCTCGGCGGGTTTGAAGTCGATCGCTTCGAGGCCATCGAGCACCGCTGAATTCACGCCGATCATTACCGCGATGTCCATGCGGCGCAGAAAGTTTTCGGTGCGGCGCGCGTCGAACCAGGTGGCTTCGGCGTAACACGGAATATGGCCGTCGGCGTGCAGCAGCGCCTGCAGCGGAATCGTCAGTGCATGATCTTCGTAGGTTGAAATCACCAGCACGTTGAGGCGCGGCGGCAACTGGAACGAATCGATAATCCGCCGGTAGAACCACGTGCGCCGGTCGTGTTCGGCCTGCGAGAACGGCAGGAAATGTTTGCCTTCGGCATCGGAATAACTGGCGACGAACATCGGGTTCTCGACAAATGCAGCGTTCATTGTTTGGTGACCCTCGGAATTTTATGCGGCGGACCCAGCTTCAGCAGATCATCGTCGAGCACGAGTTCGACCTTGACCGGTACTTCCAGGGTTTTGCCGAGTTGATCTTGCAGCCAGCCGATGAGTGCGTCGGGCACGCCCGAAAGTCGCGCCGGATTGTGGCCGACACGCAGCACCAGTATGTCCATTTCCTGTGAGCGTTTGACGATCTGGAACAGCCCGGCTGCGGTTTCGTGACGGCTCTCGACCAGCGCGCGAATATGCAGCGGCAGAATGCGGCGACCGCGCACCAGGATCTGATCGCCTTTGCGGCCGATCATGTGGAAGCGCAGGTGCGTGCGCCCGCACGGGCACGGTTCGCGATTGACCGTAACCAGGTCATCGGTGCGAAAACGGAAGGGCGGCAGCAGGGCATCGTTGATTGCGGTGACGACGAGTTCGCCGATTTGGCCATCGGCTACCGGCGCATTCCCATCCGGATCGAGACATTCGACGAAGGCAGAATCTTCATAGGCGTGAAAACCGTCGTGGGCTTTACACGTCGTCGCCGCGGCGACGTCGCCGAGCGCGGTCGTGTGCAGGGAGTGAATGCCCCCGGACTCGACCAGCGTTTTGAGGCGCGGACTCAGGGCTTAGCCCCCCAAAAATGTGGCGTTCAACCACGAAAATAAGGCGTGGGCAACCACGCCGGGTTGCTC
>JBEVMI010000013.1:0-10850 GCA_040508685.1 Spongiibacteraceae bacterium | reverse complement strand
AACGCGGCAGCGAATGGTGCCTTCCACTTCAAGCAGCTTCTCCAGCGCGAGTTCGCTGTATTCCTGATCGACGTCGATGACGACATACCCGACGCTCTCGACCGTCTGCAAATACTGGCCGCTGATATTGATGTGGTTGTCGGAAAACACTTTGTTGATCGCCATCATCACGCCCGGCACATTGCGGTGCACGTGCAGCAAACGGTGTTTGCCCGGATGCGACGGCAGCGCGACTTCGGGGAAATTCACCGACGTGGTGGTGGTGCCGGTGTCGCTGTAACGCACCAGTTTTTCCGCGACTTCGAGGCCGATATTTTCCTGCGCTTCCTGCGTCGAGCCACCGACATGCGGGGTCAGGAACACATTGTCGAATTTGCGCAGCGGCGAAATAAATTCGTCGCTGTTCGAGTGCGGTTCGACCGGGAACACATCGATTGCAGCGCCGGCGATATGGCCGCTTTCGAGTGCAGCAGCGAGCGCATCGATATCGACTACGGTGCCGCGTGCGGCATTGATCAGAATGCCGCCTTTTTTCATCGTCGCCAGCTGTTGCGCGCCGATCATGTCTTTGGTCGACGCCAGTTCCGGCACGTGCAGCGTGACAATGTCGGCGGTCGCGAGCAGTTCATCCAGCGTGGCGACCTGCGTTGCGTTGCCGAGCGGCAGCTTGGTGGCGACATCGGAGAAAATCACCTTCATGCCCAGTGATTCGGCGATCACCGACAGCTGCATGCCGATGCTGCCGTAACCGATGATGCCCAGCGTCTTGCCGCGCATCTCATAAGCGCCATCGGCCGTTTTTTGCCATTCGCCGCGATGCGCGGCGGCATTTTTCTCGGCGACACGGCGCAATAGCAGAATCGCTTCGGCGATCACCAGTTCGGCGACGCTGCGGGTATTGGAGTAGGGCGCGTTGAATACCGCGACGCCGTGTTCGATTGCCGCGCGCAGGTCGACCTGATTGGTGCCGATGCAGAAGCAGCCCACTGCGATCAGTTTTTCGGCGGCTTCGAAAACTTCGCGCGTCAGTTGCGAGCGCGAGCGGATGCCAACGAAATGCGCATTGCGGATCGACTCTTTCAGCTCGGCGTCGGGCAGCGCTTTTTTGTGGAATTCGATATTGGTATAGCCGGCATTTTGCAGCGTGGTAATGGCGGTCTGGCTGACGCCCTCCAGCAACAGGAATTTGATTTTGCTTTTGTCTAATGACGTCTTGGCCATATGGCGCTCCAAAACCTGTTGAAATGCTACTGCGCTCGTCACGCATTGGAACAGGTTTTAAATCATGTTGATTGGGGTCGTCCACGCGTGGTGAGGACGGGTAAAAAGGGGCGCTATGGTATCATGCCGCCCCTTCCGCGGTGCTTCGCCAGCGTTATGCGAATTGCCGAACATTCTTAACGATCGCGCCGTTTTGCCCCTTTTTCCAGCCATTTACGTGGAACAGGGCTCGTCAGAATGGCGGCTTTAACCATCTGCCGAGGTCCCTCCATGTCCGCCGTATCCGCCCCGTTCGACGACCGTTTATTGCAGGCGCTGGTCGCCATCGTCGGCGCCGACAAGGTCACCACGCAGGCCGATGACTTGCAGACCTTCGGTCGCGACTGGACCAAAGCCTTCCCACCGGCGCCCTCCGCGATCGTATTTCCGCGCAGCGTCGAACAGGTGCAGGCCATCGTCAAACTTGCCAACGCCGAAGGATTTGCACTGGTGCCGTCGGGCGGGCGCACCGGCTTGTCAGGCGGCGCCGTAGCGACCAACGGCGAAGTCGTGGTCGCGCTCGATTACATGAATAAAGTGCTGGCCTTCGACGCGACCGACCGCACCGTGGTGTGCCAGGCCGGTGTCGTCACCGCACAGTTGCAACAATTTGCCGAAGAAAAAGGCCTGTATTACCCGGTCGATTTCGCCTCGGCCGGCTCGTCGCGTATCGGCGGCAATATCGCCACCAATGCCGGCGGTATCAAGGTGATCCGCTACGGCATGACCCGCGACTGGGTGCTCGGCCTGAAAGTGGTGACCGGTGCCGGCGAAATTCTCGACCTCAATCGTGGCCTCATCAAAAACAATGCGGGCTACGATCTGCGCCAGTTGTTTATCGGCGCCGAAGGTACGCTCGGCATCATCGTCGAAGCGACCATGAAGTTGACTCGCACGCCGGTGAATCTCACCGCGCTGGTGCTCGGTGTGCCCGCGTTCGACAACATCATGGATGTGCTGCACACTTTCCAGGAAAATCTCGACCTCACGGCGTTCGAATTTTTTTCCGACAAGGCGCTCGCCAAAGTTGTTGCGCACAGCGACCTGCAAAAGCCGTTCGAAACGCCCGCTGCTTATTACGCGCTGGTCGAATTCGAAAATCTCAATGCAGACGTCGAAGCCAAAGCGATGGCGCTGTTCGAACGCTGCGTCGAAAACGGCTGGGTGCTCGACGGCGTGATGAGCCAGAGCCTGGAGCAGTTGCAGAATCTGTGGCGCCTGCGCGAAGACATTTCCGAAACGCTGTCGCGCTGGACACCCTATAAAAACGACATCGCCACCGTCATTTCCAAGGTGCCGTCGTTTATTGCCGAAGTCGACGCCCTGGTCAGCCGCGAATACCCCGATTTCGAAATTGTCTGGTTCGGCCATATCGGCGACGGCAATGTGCATTTGAATATTCTCAAACCCGATGCGCTCTCCGTTGCCGAATTTCACGAAAAATGTCATCACGTGTCGAAATGGATTTTTGAAATCGTGCAGAACTATCACGGCAGTGTGTCCGCCGAACACGGCGTCGGCCTGCTGAAAAAGGATTATTTGCATTTCGGCCGCAGCGCTGCGGAAATCGCATTGATGAAACAGGTGAAGCTGGCATTTGATCCGAAGGGCGTGATGAATCCCGGAAAAATTTTCGATTGAGAGGATTACCGCCGGCCGGCAGCCGCATTGATTGAAAGACGGAGGAATTATGAAACCGCTTCCCGAGACGGTGGTTGCCTACAAACGAACTCCGGAGTTCGACGAGAGCAGTGTTCCCAATGGCTTGCTGAAGTCACATCAGACCAAGGAGAACGTGTGGGGGAAAATCGTGGTTCTCGAAGGCGCTTTGCAGTACTCCATACTGCAGCCGGAGCTGGAGGTAATGCTGCTGGATGCAAATAACTACGGCGTTGTCGAGCCCACCGTTCTCCATGAAGTCAAACCTGTGGGCAACGTTCGATTTTATGTCGAGTTCTATCGCTAGCTTGTTTTTCACGCAACCGTTCGCACACCCAGTCACACGCACCATCATTCACTCCCGTGGCACAAAGCTTGCTGACACCTTAAGCAATCGCAGGCTGTTTCCAAGGCCTGTTTTGCCAGCCAGTCCACAGGGAATTTGCCTTGACCGTCACTTGCGATCTTGCCGTTGGTTTGTTCTCTCAAACGTTTAAACGCACTCCCGCTTCGCAACGATTATTGCCCTGCACGTTGAGTTCGCTGCTGTTTATGGCGATCGGCGATGTTCGCGCCGATGACATCGCGGCATCCCGTGAAAATCTGACCGTTACCGCCACGCGCACCGAAGTTCCGCTAAGCCGCCTCGGCGGTACGGTTATCGATGCGGAGGCAATACTGCAGCCGCTGCCGTATTCGACGCTTGAAGTGCTGAATAACGTCGCCGGTTTGCACGCTTTCCAGAAGGGTGGCATGGGCGGTAGCAGTTATCTGTCGGTTCGCGGCGGCGAGCCGAATTACACGCTGGTATTGCTCAGTGGCGTGAAGGTCAACGACCCGGCCAACAGTCAGGGTGGTTCGTTCGACATGAACCAGATCGATCCCGCTGCGCTGTCGCGAATCGATATTTATCGTGGCGCGCTGTCCGCCGTGCACGGCGCCGACGCGTTGTCCGGCGTGGTCAATCTGCAATTGCGCGGATTCTCGGACGGCGAATTTTTTGAATCGGCGCGGATCAGCACCGATACCGAAGCGGGGCGCGGGGCCAGCGGATCTTTGGGTGCAGGCTGGAATGACGGCAGCATTTTACTCAGTGCGAGCTGGGCCGACAGCGGCGATCTCACCGGCGCTTCGACGCAGGACCGGCGGCAATTTATCGCGCGGTTGACGCAGGAACTCGGCAGCGTGCGTTCGACGGCGACGGTGCTGAACGGCAGCAGCAACCGCGAGAGTTTTCCCGAGGACAGCGGCGGCGAACGGCTGGCGGCGAATCGCGAACTGGAAACAGTCGACGCCGAACTGACTGTGGTCGATCTGGATTTTTCCCGCGCCGAAGCGGGTGCGATTCAGCCACATCTCAAGGCGAGCTGGAATCAGCAGGTCGCGGATACCGATACGCCGGCGATTTTTCCGGGCGTACTCGATTTTGTACCGGCCATCACCGCCGATACCGAATTTGAGCGCGTCGATATCACCGCGGACATCGGTGTGCAATTCAGCGAAATGTTGTCGGCGGTGGTCGGCGGCAGTTACGTCGAGGAAGATGGCACCAGCCGCGGCGCGGTCGATTTCGGTGTGTTGATTCCGGCGGAGTTCGATATTCACCGCACGCTGTCGAGTTTTTTTGCCGAAGTGACCGTCGCACCGATTGCGAATTTCAGCGCCACGGTCGGTGCGCGTTATGACGATCCGTCGTCGCATGACAGCGAATGGACATCGCGGCTGTCGCTCTCTTGGCAGCCCTTTGAAAATTTGCCGGCGCTGTATGCGAACGCATCGGAAAGTTACAAGCTGCCGAGTCTCTACGCGCTGGCGTATCCACTGATCGCCAACCCCGATCTCAAGCCCGAGCGCAGCGAAAGTGTCGACGCGGGCCTGCAGCAGCATTTCGACAATGGCACCCACGTTCGCCTGGGTTATTTCCGGATTCGCTTCGAGGACGTCATCGATTTCGACAGCAATCTGTTCACTAATGTGAATCGCGCATGGGCAATTTCCGAGGGGGTGGAAGCGGAGTTGCATCAGCCGCTTGGCGAATCGGTGTTGCTCAGCCTCAACGCAACCTACCTGGATCTCGATGCGATCGACGCCGTGCGCCTGCGTTCGCGACCGATGTGGCAGGGCGGCGTGGCGCTCGACTGGAATATCGACAGCCGCTGGACCGCGTTTGCCAATCTGCACTACGAAAGTGGTTATTACGACAGCTCGATACCGACCGGGCTGATCGAAACCGCTTCCCATGTCACCGTCAACACCGGCGCGACGGTGAAGTTGTCGCCAAACTTTTCGCTGGCAGTGGTGCTGAAAAATCTGCTGGATGAGGATTACGAGCAGTCAGTCGGCACCGCGGCGCCAGGTCGAATGGCGCGGCTGGCATTGACCTATCTGCTGTAAAGAGCTGCTGTAAAGAGGCAATAAATTCGGTCGCGCAACGGCTGCGCGACCCATCGACAAAAATTGCCGGCAGTCAGATTCGTTTCGCGACCGCCAAGCCTGGATTCTGCTGCGGCAAATAATTTTCCAGCAGCGTTTCATATTGTGCGAGCACATGCGGCCAGGTGAATTCCTGCTGGAAACGTGCGAGCGCATTTTTTTGCAATAACGCACGCTGTTCTGCGCTGCCAAGCAGTTGCTCGATCGCACCGGAAAACCCCGCTGCACCGTTGAAATACATCGCGGCATCGCCAGCCACCCAGCGGTTGAAACGGTTGTCGTGCGCAAGCACCGCATTGCCGGCGCCGAGTGCCTCGACCAGCGAGGGGTTGGTGCCGCCGACCTGATGGCCATGCACATATGCCGCGCTGAAAAACCGCAGCGCCTGTACCGTGGCCTTGTCGTAGATGGCGCCCACGAAACACACTTCGTCACTGGCGGCGGCTTTGACGGCGCGGTGATACGGATTATTTTCCGTATCGTAATTGCCGAGCACCACCAATTTGTAGCCGCGCGGTTTTTCCGAAAAGCCCTGCACCGCTTCGAGAATCGAATTTTCCGGCTCGGCGCGTGCGATCAAGGTCAAATAAGTGCCGGGTTGCAGGCCGAGTGCTTCCACCAGCGTAACGTCGGCTGCTGTGACCGGCACTGCACCATAGGGAATCGTCGTGATTTTTTGCGGTGCAACCCGTGTCGATAAATGTGCACGAATTTCCGGATGGTCCGCGATTAAATGATTGCCCAGCCAGCAACCGGCGCGCTCATTCATCCAGAACCATGCTTTCGCCAGCCCGCCCCATTTTGCCCGCGACCATTCGATGCCATCCATGTTGATCAGGTTGGGTACGCCGCGCAGTCGCAACAATGTGCAAAAAATGGCGGTGTTGTAGCCGAGCGTTAAACAGAGAGAGTTGTTGCGTGCGGCGTGCCGGGTCGACAGCCAATCGAAAATAATCGTACTTTTCGCGGAGTTACCGGCGACGGGAATATTGATGCGATGGATACCGCGCCAGTCGTCTTCCCAGAGGGGGCCATCACCTTCGTGTTGGCAGTACACCGTGACCGACCAGTCTTGAGCGACCAGATAAAGTGCGAGGGCTTCGGCGAAGGTTTCAAAACCGCCGTGTGCGGCTGGCACGCCGCGAATACCGAGAATAGTTAATGAATTGGGCATGATTGGGCTCAACGTAGTTCAAGTTAAACAAGGTCGTTGACCCCTGGCGTTTTACTGAATCACGCCGAAGCCAATCGCCGCTGAATTGCTTGTCCTTCGTGTCGCAACAACAGTGCCAATCTGATTTGAGCCGCGATGCGGTGCCGGATTTTTCCGACGAGCGGACCCACGTCCAGCACCGCAAAGGGGCGGCGTGCGCGCAGCTGCCCGATGATTCGTTCGCCGCGTTGCAGCGTTTGTAATTGTTTTATGCGCGCCTGCAATGCGGCGACGATTTGTGTCTGGTTGTGCGCCTGGGCTTCGCTCAACAGTGTTTCAGTGGTGGCGATGACCTGCTGAAATAAGGGGTCGCGTTGCGTCGTCAGCGAACCGGTATTACCGCGGCGCATGAAATAGAGCAGTTCGGGAGAAATCGAAAAAGTGGCGCCGTACAACAGCAGTGAATACAGAAAAACAAAATCTTCGCCGTAGCGAATATGTTCCGGATAACGAATGCCGGATGTACGCAGCAGCGACAGTTGAATCATCGGCTTCAGATAACCGAGATCGCGGCGCACGAATTGTTCGATCGACAGGGCTTCGTAACGACGGCGCGCGAGTCCGTTGGCAATGAAGTTGGTGCCGATCGGGGCGTCGGTGCCATCCATCACCAGCAGCTGATCGTCGGCGACAATGGCTGCGCGAGTAGTCGCCGCAAGTTGCAACAAATGTTCGGCGCGGTTGGGTGCAATCCAGTCGTCGCCGTCGAGTTGCATGAACCAGTCGCCGCTGGCGGCATCGATCGCACGATTGCGCGACGCCGACGGTCCGCGATTGGTTTCGTTGCGCAACAGCCGCACATTGCCGCCGTAGTGTTGCTGCACGTAATCCCAGGTGCCGTCGGTCGACGCGTCATCGACCACAATCACTTCGATATTCGCGTGCGTCTGTTGCAGCGCCGAACGCAATGCGCGATCGATCCAGGCGCGGCCGTTGTACGCGGTGACGACGATGCTGACGCGTGGAATAAATGACGGTTGTGCATTCATGCCGCCATCCCCACCTTGTGATAGACGCCGAGGATCTGCTGCAAATGTGCCTGCGGTGAAAATCGCGCGAGCACTTTCTCGCGTCCCGCTGCACCCATCGCGATGGTAGTGGCCGGCGCCGTCCACAGGTCGAGGATCGCGCTGCGCAACGCGTCGACATTGCCGGCTTCGAACAGCAGCCCGTCGATGCCGTCGTCGACGACTTCGGTCATGCCGCCCATGCGTGAACTGATGACGGTGCGGCCGTGGGCAAATGCCTCGATCAGAATCAGGCCGAAGGTTTCGTACCATTCGGAGGGCGCGACCAGAAAACGCGCATTGCGAATCAGCTCGCCGAGTTCGCGACCGCCGACAAAACCGCGCCAGTCGACGCGCGTTTTGCCGAGGCGCGCTTCGGCCGCACGCACCAGGTCGCGATCGTTGCCGTCGCCGGCGATGACCAGCGGTACATCGGTCAGGGGTTCGATAGCGTCGAGCAAGGTGGCGATGCCCTTGATGCGTTCGAGGCGACCGAGATACAACACGTAATCGCCGCGCTGGTGTGACGGCTCGATCTGCGTTGCGTCGATGAAATTGTGCACGGTGGTAATTTTTTCGGGCGCGATGCCGTGTTCGATAATTTTGTCGCGCAGGAAATCGCTGACCGCGACGAAATGGTCGACCGCACTTTCGGCGCCGAGCAGGCGGCTGACATAGGCTTCGATCGCGCTCAGCGACGAGCGTGCCAGCGAACCGCGATTGCAGCGTTTCGCGATCGCGCGGTAGAACTGTCCCGAACCGCAGTCTTCGCACACCTTGCCGTCGGCGAACAGCGAATAGGTCGGGCAGATCAGTTTGTATTCGTGCAATGTCTGGATGATGGGGATGCCGCGATCGCGCAGCGGTTTCAGAATCGAACCGCTGAGTTGTCCGTAATAAATATGCAGATGGGCAAGCGAAATATTGTGGTCGTGCAGCAGTTCATCGAGGTGCTGGCGCGCGGCGCCGTTGTAGATGTAACGCGCCAGATCCCTGCTGCTCGGTGCGTTGAAATTTACGGTCGGCGGGAAATGGCGATTCCATTCGGTCGGCGCATTGTCCGGATGGGCGGCGGCGAATGGAATCACGTCGATGCCGGCACCGGAGAGCAGCGCTTCCAGCTGGAACATGTAGCGGTCGGAGCCGCCGGTCATGCGGTAGTTCTGGCCGATGTTGAGTACGCGCGCGTTCATGCCGCACCGATCGCGGTGGCCGGATTGTTGTCGACTGGATTGTTTTCCACTGGATCATTGCCGAGCGCATCGAGCAACACCGCCGAACTGCGTGCGTTCATGCGCCGGATCAGCGCAAAACCCTGCGTCGACAACTGCTCGGCGCGCGCACGATCGCACAGCAATTCGAGAATTGCCGCCGCCATTTCGGCAGTGCCATCGGCGACCATAAAAGCGGAGCCGGCACCTTCTTCCATGCCTTCGGCGCCGATCGCCGTCGTCACCAGCGGACAGCCGTGGCTCAGCGCTTCGACATTTTTGATTTTGAGGCCGGTGCCGAACAACACGGGATTGATGACCACGGCCGTATTTGCGTACAGCGCGGCGAGATCGTCGACGATGCCGTGTGTGACGATGTGGTCGCCGAGACCAGGGGCGAGCGACATAGCGTCGAGCGCGAGGCAGACCTTGCCGGCGACATGCAATGACAGCGTGGGTTCGGCCACACACAGCGCGGGCAGTACCTGCGCCACAAAATGCTGCAACGCCTGCACATTGCTGGCGTTGTTGGTGCCGACATAAAGCAGGGTCGCGGCGCCGGCGTTAAAACGCCAGCGCGGATCGATCGGCGCGATATGACCGACGGTGACGACCGGGCGTTCGGTCAGCGCGCCGAGAACATCGCGCTCGCGATCCTGGATTGCAATCACCAGATCGGCGCGCTGCAGCGCCTTGCGTTCCTCCGCGGCGGTCGTCGAAAACCAGCGCGGTCGTTGGCCCTGCGCGATGCCGCGCGCGTGGCGATCGGTCATCACGTCGTGCGTGTCGATGATTTTCAGGCAGGACGTTTCGAACAGTTCGAGCGCTTGCGACAGGTACACATATTCGACCAGCACGGCGTCGGGTTTGAGCGTGTCGCGCAATTTCGCAATCGCCGGCGACAGCTGTGGGTCGTACCACGCGTCGATCGGATAATTGTGCGGACGCATCAAACGCGAGCGGATTTTTTGCAACAGCTGCGTAAAGGTGGACGTCGGATCGGTGTACGGCAGCAGATGAAAACAATCGCCCCAGTAGGCGCGCATGGCGCTCTGGTCGCCGGAGTTCTGCGGCACGAATGCGAAATGCACACGGTGGCCTGCGTCGCGCAACACTTCCATCATCGCGAACACGCGGCGGTTCGCGCCTTCATCCTGCGGATGCGTCGGCAGCGGCGAAATCACGAGCAGCGTTTGCGCAGGCATGGTCGTCGTGTCACCAGGTGAAACGCACGGACAACATCACGATGTCATCGTCGTATTCGCGCGAGGGCGCATCCGAATCGCGGCTTTCGGTCTGCCACGAGGCGCTCAATTGCAGATTGTCGAAAGGCACATAACCGGCCGCCAGCGTGCCGATGGTGGTGACATCGTCTTTTGCGATCGAGGACACCACGCCGAGACCGGGGTCGCCGCCGTAATTGCGCTGCAGCCATTCCATTTCCGCGCTCAGCGAAAACCGCGATGTCACCGACCATGTCGGTTTGATCGAAGCCGCTTTGGTGACGACGAAATTGTCGACGAGATCGGCTTCGGCGCCGATCTCGCGGCGCACCAGGAAGTTGATGTCGATTTTCGGTGTGAGCTGCCAGTCGTATTCGAGTTTGCCGACGCTGCCGGAAAAATCGCGCGCCGGCAGATCCTCGTATTCGCGATCGGCGACACCGACGTAACCGTAAATGCGACTGACACCGCTGAGACGCCAGTCGCCGCGCAACTGGATATCGCGCTGACGGTAGTCACCGTCGATGGCGTCGACGCGTTGGTTCGGATAACTGCCGTGCGTCTCGGCGCCTACCAGCGACAGCTGGTTGCCGGTAATCGTGCGATAGGTGACTTTGGCTTCGAATCCGTCCTCATCGTATTCGGCGTCGTCCGATGCCGAGTCGCTGTAACGGCTGGCCGCCTTGATGGCGCCGACGCCCACCGCCCAGTCGGAATTCAGCCAGTAGTTGGCGTCCGCAGCGAGACGGCGATAGGTGTTGACGCTCTGGGACAGGCCGATCGAGTCCGCAAAACTGCGCAGGTTTTCTGATTGCGAGGCGCTGATCGAACCTTGCAGCTGGCT
>JBEVMI010000096.1:0-5960 GCA_040508685.1 Spongiibacteraceae bacterium | reverse complement strand
TAGATAACGGTGGGCGCCGTGGTAATCAGATCGAGATCGTATTCGCGCTCAAGCCGTTCCTGAATGATCTCCATGTGCAGCATGCCGAGAAAACCGCAGCGGAAACCAAAACCCAGCGCATCGGAAACTTCGGGCTCATAAAACAGCGAAGAATCGTTCAGCGTCAGCTTGGCCAGTGCTTCGCGAAAAGCTTCATAATCTTCGGACGAAATCGTGAACAGACCCGCATAAACCTGCGGTTTGGATTTTTTGAAACCGGGCAGTGCGTCGACATTGGCGGTGCTGGCGTGCGTTATCGTATCGCCGACCGGCGCGCCGTGAATGTCTTTAATACCGGCGATGATAAAACCGACTTCACCCGCGCGCAGGCACTCGCTCTCGGTGTGTTTCGGCGTAAAAATACCCACACTGTCGACCAGCTGCGCTTTGCCAATCGTTTTCGCAATGATCTTGTCGCCTTTTTTAACCGACCCGTGTTTGACGCGAACCAGCGACACTACACCCAGATAGTTATCGAACCACGAGTCGATGATCAAAGCCTGCAATGGCTGTTCGATTTCACCGACCGGCGGCGGGATCAACTCGATCAGCTGCTCCAGCAGGTCTTCGACGCCCATGCCCGATTTGGCACTGACCGGGGTCGCATGCGACGCATCGATGCCGATGATTTCGGCGATTTCGTGTTTGACCTTGTCCGGATCGGCCTGCGGCAAATCCATCTTGTTCAACACGGGAATGACTTCGAGTCCCTGCTCGATTGCGGTGTAACAGTTGGCGACTGACTGCGCTTCGACCCCCTGCCCCGCATCCACCACCAGCAAGGCGCCTTCGCAGGCAGCCAACGAACGCGACACTTCATAACTGAAGTCGACGTGTCCGGGGGTATCGATGAAATTGAGCTGGTAGTTTTTGCCGTTGCGCGACTGGTAACGCAATGTCACCGAGTGCGCTTTGATCGTGATGCCGCGCTCGCGCTCCAGATCCATCGAGTCCAGCACCTGCGCTTCCATCTCGCGGGCACTGAGGCCGCCACACATTTGAATGAAGCGGTCTGCCAGTGTCGATTTGCCGTGGTCGATATGGGCGATGATGGAGAAATTGCGGATGTGGTCGAGGTTACTCACGCTGATATAAAACTCTGCCGAAGAACGCGGTCTGCATGGAGGGTTTGTCCGCACGGAACGGATACCGGACAAAGGGGTAGATCGAAAGCGCGCGATTGTAGCGAAAAGACCGGCCGTAAGCCATGAAGAGCGCCACTAACGGCGTGGCGTCACCCCAAAAACAACGATGCCCGGACAAGGCCGGGCATCAATGCAGAGACAAGATTCAGGGATTTGGGGTTTGTGGCTGCACAGCTTCGCGCTCGACCTGCATCAGCAAGTACGCCTGCAAGCGCCGACGCAGCTGTGCCTCGGCATCGGCACGTGCCTGGCTCGAACCATACATATGCGCCGGCACCACGATATTGGCGGGCACATTGCCGTAGTTAGCCCCGTAACTCGCGCTTACCGTGCTGCTGCCGCGCAGCGGCGATGGCATGGCGGGGAACACTTTGCCGGCAGTGGGGGATATTGCAACCGTTTCGGGGCTGGCACTTGCCGCTGTTGTTACCCGAGCATCAGCGACACTGACACCGGTATCGGGTTCGGTACCCGAGAAGTTATTCACGCCCATCACGACAATTGCCGCCATCGATGCGGCAACCGCCACACTGGCGGCCGGTCGCCACCAGCGCCAGGCACCAACCGCTACCGACGCCGGCTCCTCACTTGCCCCGGTTTGCTCCTCCAGAACCAGTGCCGCCTGCACCCGCGCCGAAATATCGAGATTGGCGATGGCCGCGTCGATACCGTTCAAACCACCCCGGGCGCGCTGAAAATCCGCCCAGGTTGTGCGCACCTGCGGGAAATCGTCGCTTGCCAGCAAACGCCGCCATTCCAAGTCATCCGCCTCACCATCGATCAGCGCGGATACCGATTCACGCAGCCTGTCAGTCATGCGACCACCTCGTCACCGTTAAGATGTGCCTTGATTTGCCGATCGACAGCCTCGCGTGCGCGAAAAATACGGCTGCGCACGGTGCCGACCGGACAATCCATTACATTTGCAATGTCTTCGTAGCTGAGACCGTCGTATTCGCGCAAGGTTACCGCCGTGCGCAAATCGGTGGGCAATGCAGCAATCGCACGCTCCACGACCTGTTTCAATTCTTCGCCGAACAAAATGTTCTGCGGGTTCTCGATTTCCTTGAGCTGAAAGTCACCCTCGAAATGTTCGGCGTCCTCCACATCCACATCGACCGTCGGTGGGCGCCGATGCCTCGCCACCAGATAATTTTTCGCCGTGTTGATGGCGATGCGATAGACCCACGTATAGAACTGGCTGTCGCCGCGAAAGTTCGGCAGCGCGCGATAGGCTTTGATGAAAGCTTCCTGGGTCACATCCTGCACTTCGTCGAGATCTCGAATATAGCGATAAACCAGACTCATGATTTTGTGCTGGTATTTCAATACCAGCAGATCAAAAGCGCGTTTATCGCCCTGTTGCGCCCGGGCTACCAGTTGCCGGTCGGCATGATCGGCATCGGTCATAGCATGCTCAGTTGCAGCGTCAGCGGCTGGGTGAAAGAAATCAAAGCTGCGAGGTAGACCATCGTTCAACCTGAAAGTTCTGGCGTCGGTGCACGGCAATTACGAAGCCGACTATGATGGAGGCCGCGGTGAAACGTTCCGGCTACCGCGAGCGCCGGTTGCGGAGACTCTATCCGGCAGAACAGAATCCCCGGAGTAGAGCCGATAAGTAACTGCCCGGCATCATATAATTACGCGCCTTCCGACAGCAACGCGCGACCACCTCCGATCTGGATTCCGAGAAGTTCATGAACAGCCGCCTTCATTACGACGTCCTTATTATCGGCACCGGTGCCGCCGGCCTCACCACAGCTCTCAACCTGGCGCCGGATATACGCGTCGCCGTGATCTGCAAGGGTAGCTTCAACGAAGGATCGACCCGCTGGGCGCAGGGGGGCATCGCCGCCGCTGGACTCGATGAGAATGACACCGTCGAAGCCCATATCGACGACACGCTGGTTGCCGGCGCCGGCCTCTGCCATGAAGACACGGTGCGGTTTACCGTCGAAAACAGCCGCGATGCCATCGACTGGTTGGTCGCGCAGGGCGTGAAGTTCGACCGTATCGCGGGCGATTTTCACCTCACCCGCGAAGGTGGCCACAGCCACCGCCGCATCATCCACGCCGCCGACGCCACCGGTCTTGCCGTTTCCGAAGGGCTGACCCAGCGCGCGCTCAAGACCGACGGCATCGATTTCTACACCCAGCGCACCGCAGTCAACCTGATCGTCGACGACGGCGTTTGCCGCGGCGCTTATGTCATGCATACCGAAACCGGCGAAGTCGATGTGTTCAGCGCCAAATTCGTGGTACTAGCCACCGGCGGCGCCAGTAAGGTCTACCTCTACACCAGCAATCCCGACGGTGCCACCGGCGACGGCATCGCGATGGCCTGGCGTGCGGGTTGCCGGGTCGCGAACATGGAATTCAACCAGTTCCACCCGACCTGCCTGTATCACCCGAAAGCCAAATCATTTCTGATCACGGAAGCGATCCGCGGCGAAGGTGGCCGTCTGCTGCTGCCCGATGGCGAGCGGTTCATGCACCGCTTCGATTCGCGCGGCGAGCTGGCCCCGCGCGATATCGTCGCCCGCGCCATCGACCATGAAATGAAACGCCTCGGCGTCGATTGCCTGTATCTCGATATCAGCCACAAATCACCGGCCTTTATTCTCGACCACTTCCCGACGGTGAAAGCGCGCTGCCTCGAACTTGGGATCGATATCACCCGCGAGCCGATTCCAGTGGTGCCGGCGGCGCATTACACCTGCGGCGGCGTGATGGTCGATTTCGAGGGTCGCACCGACGTCAAAAATCTGTACGCAATCGGCGAAACCTCATTCACCGGCCTGCACGGTGCCAATCGCATGGCCAGCAATTCGCTGCTCGAATGTTTTGTCTACGGCCGCGCCACTGCCGCGTCGATTCGCCGCGAATTGCCTTATGCATCGATGCCGCCGGAAGCCCGGGCATGGGATGAATCGCAGGTTATCGACTCCGACGAAGCCGTCGTGATCTCGCATAACTGGGATGAATTGCGGCGTTTTATGTGGGATTACGTCGGCATCGTGCGCACGACCAAACGGCTGGAGCGCGCATTGCGGCGGGTCGACCTGCTGCAAACGGAAATCGCCGAGTTCTACAACAATCACGTCGTCACCAGTGACTCGATCGAATTGCGCAATCTGGCGACTGTGGCCGAATTGATCATTCGCTCGGCGCTGCAACGCCGCGAAAGCCGCGGCCTGCATTACACGCTCGACTACCCGGATATGCTGCCAGAAGCGCGCGATACCATCCTCACGCCGCTCAACTACGGCGGTCGCTGATCGATCGCGTGGATGTCGCCAGCGTCAGCACTGAAAACGTCGTGAAGACGCAAATGTAAACGCAGACGCCGCCAGCTGTCAGCGTCGAGACTGTCTGGCAACAACACCACATTGAAACCACGATCAGGGAGTTGCGCATCGCGAAAACGCAACACGATCAACATCGGCCAGACCACTGCACTGTCAAGCCGCAACATGGATTCGTGAGCATCCAGCCGCCAACCGAACCACTGCCGATCAAACTTCAGGCGACACCATTGGTCGCGCGGGCGCGTGAAAAAAATGCCAGCCAGGAGCATTAACGATAATGCGATTTGCAGCAGCCACGAAAATTCGGTGCAGAAAATGGCGGCCAGGGCGAGCGACACCACCATGAAGTGGATAACCCGCAACCAGCGCGAAGGTGTCAGATCAAGAACGAGGGGCGCGGTTGTGCGCGAGAATTTGTTCGACAATCCCTGCCAGCTCCGGGTCCTGGGGCATCAGCCTCTGTAAAAACCAGGCGAACAACTCCGTGTCCTCACATTCCAGCAGCTGTACATAACGCTGCACATCGATGTCGTCGAGCTCATGCAAACGCTGCTCGACAAACGGCACCAGAATTAAATCCAGCTCGAGCATGCCGCGCCGGCTGGCCCAAAAAATTCGGTTGTATTCGTGATTGGAAATCATGGCGTGGCATTATACGCACCGAATCTTTCAGCGTCTCGGACGGTCAACGTGTTTTCAGCGTACGAAACTTTTCTTATTGACCGCCTGGCCGCGCTCGGCATCGCGGCGTCGATTGCCGCCAATGGCGATGCGATCGTCGCGACGACACCACCGCTGCCGGCACTGCTCGATCGCAATGTCATTACCGCCCTGCCGTTGTGGTCGTTTTTGCAGGTCACCGGACCCGACAGCGCCAAATTCCTGCAGGGACAATTGACCTGCGATATCGCCGACGCCAGCACCACACAAGCCGTACCCGCCGCGCACTGCTCCCCGAAAGGCCGCATGCGCAGCAGCTTTTTGATCGTCCAGCGCGATAACGACACCTTCTGGCTGCGCGTGCGCAGCGATGTCGGCGCTGACGCCAGCGCCGCGCTCGGCAAATACATTGTATTTTCCAAAGCCAAAATCACTGCGCAGGAACACTTGCTGGCGCTGGGATTGAATGGTCCCGGCGCTGCCGCGACAGTCATGGCCTTTGCCGGTCAGACACCGCAGGGTTTGAACACCGTAATCCAGACCGCTGGCGGTCTGATCGTGCAGCGCGACACGATCGGCCAGCGTTTCGAAGCCTGGCTACCGCAGGATGAAGCCGAAATCCTTTGGCGCGTCTGCGGTGATTTTCTGCCCGTCAGCTCGACCTTCTGGCGCTGGCTGGATATTCGTGCCGGTTTTGCGTCGGTGACTGCATCGACTATCGAGTCGTTCATTCCGCAGATGCTGAATTACGACCCGATCGGCGCCATCAGCTTTACCAAGGGCGGTTATAACGGGCAGGAGATCGTAG
>JBEVMI010000430.1:0-5079 GCA_040508685.1 Spongiibacteraceae bacterium | reverse complement strand
TCGCTGCCAGTTGGTTGCGACAACTTCGGTTAACGGAAAAGTTGGCGTGCGCTTTTACGACGACTCTAAGGGCACCAATGTCGGTGCAACAGTTGCCGCCATCGAAGGTTTGTGTGAAAGCGCTGACGATCGTGTGGTGTTGATCGCCGGTGGCGTGGGCAAGGGTGCGGAATTTAATGCCTTGGCACCGGTGTTGGCGCGCCATGGTCGGGGCGTGGTGTTGATCGGCGAAGCGGCCGATGCAATCGCCGTGGCACTCGGCAACCGTGTGCCGCAGGTGCGCGCCGATTCGATGCCGCACGCCGTTGCCGCAGCGGCAGCGCTCGCACAAGCGGGCGACAGCGTGTTGTTATCGCCGGCCTGCGCGAGTTTCGACATGTTTAACAACTATGCGCACCGCGGCGAAGTGTTTATTGCTGCGGTGAAATCGCTGGTGGAGGCGAACGTATGAATGCCGCTGCCAAACCCGTAAACAATAAATCGCTCGCCGCCAGTGCGCTGGCGACCAATCCGCTCGGCGCCAAACTCGCGAAAGCTCGCCTGACGCTTTCGCTCAAAGGTTTTACGTTGAAGGGCGATGCGCTGTGGTTGGGCGGTGCGTTGACGATGCTGTTGGCGATCGGCCTGATTGCGATGGGATCGGCGTCGGTCGAATACGCGTCGAAAACCTACGGCAATCCGTTTGCGCTGGTCGAACGTTACGGCCTGCATCTCGCGCTGGGCACGCTCGCAGCGGCTGTAATTTATCGCGTGCCGATGGCGACCTGGCAGCGCACCGGCTGGATGTGGCTGCTGATCGGTCTCGCGCTGCTGATCCTGGTTTTGATTCCGGGTATTGGTCGCAGCGTCAACGGTGCGCGGCGCTGGATCGCGCTCGGCCCGCTGACGTTGCAGGCTTCCGAATTCGTGAAATTGTTCGTCATCGTTTATCTCGCCGGTTATCTGGTGCGCCGTCACGATGAAGTGCGCAGCCGCTGGAGCGGTTTCGTCAAACCGATGGCTGTGGTGTTTCTGGTGACGTTATTCCTGATGCTGGAACCGGACTTCGGTGCGACCGTAGTGACGGCGGGCACTGCGTTCGGATTGGTGTTTCTCGCCGGCGTCAAACTCGGGCAGTTTTTATTGGTCATCCTCAGCTGCGTCTCTGCCCTCGGCATGCTGGTCGTGCTCGAACCGTACCGGATGAAACGTTTCACTGCATTCGCCAATCCCTGGGAAGACCAGTTCGGTTCTGGCTATCAGCTGGTGCAATCGCTGATCGCGTTCGGTCGCGGCGAATGGTTTGGTGTCGGCCTCGGCAACAGTGTGCAGAAACAATTTTACCTGCCGGAAGCACACACCGATTTTGTGTTCGCGATCTGGGCTGAAGAGTTTGGCGCACTCGGTGCTCTGCTCGTCATCGCATTGTTTGCGGTTCTGGTCGTCAGCATTCTGCGCATCGGCCGTCGTGCCGAGCGAGCCAATAATTTATTCAGTGCTTTTGTCGCATACGGTATCGCGCTGCTGATCAGCGCCCAGGTATTCATCAATATCGGCGTCACCATCGGTCTGTTGCCAACGAAGGGGCTGACGCTGCCTTTCCTCAGTTATGGCGGCAGCAGTCTGATCGTATGCCTGATGTTCATGGCGATGGTGTTGCGCATCGACAGCGAATTGCGCGCACAAAACGAAACACGACCCGCGGGAGGAAAAGCCCATGGCTAGTCCGCGCACGTTTTTAATCATGGCCGGCGGCACCGGTGGCCACGTGTTTCCCGCATTGGCGACGGCGGAAGAAATGGTGCGGCTGGGACTGCGCGTGCAATGGCTGGGAACAGTGCGCGGCATTGAGGCCGATCTGGTGCCGCGCGCGGGAATTCCGATGCACTACGTGTGCGTCAGCGGGGTGCGCGGCAAAGGTTGGAAGTCGCAAATCGCGGCGCCATTCCAGATTGCACGCGCCGTCTGGCAGTCGCTGCGGCTGCTGAAAAAACTCAAGCCGGAATGTGTGCTGGGGATGGGCGGATTTGTTTCCGGCCCGGGCGGCCTGGCAGCGTGGTTGCTGCGGTTGCCGCTGGTTATTCACGAACAGAACGCTGTCGCGGGTACGACGAATCGTCTGTTGGGTGTGGTCGCGGGGCGTGTACTCGCCGGTTATCCGAATGCATTCGACGGTGTTGAATCGCGCGTGATCGGCAATCCCGTACGCAAAAATATTTCGCAGCTGCCGACGCCGGAAGTGCGCTGGGCCGATCGCACCGGATCGATGCGTTTGCTGGTGCTCGGCGGCAGCCTCGGTGCGCGTCCGATCAATGGCGCGGTGCCGGAAGCTATCGCCGCGATGCCCGCCGCATTGCGCCCGGAAATTCGTCATCAAACCGGACGCCTGCATGCGAGTGACGTCGCCGCGCATTATCAGCAGCTTGGTATTGCCGCGCAGGTCGAGCCCTTTATCGACGATATGGCGGCGGCGTATGCGTGGGCGGATCTGGTGTTGTGCCGCGCCGGTGCGCTGACGATTGCCGAATTGGCGGCCGCGGGTGTCGGCGCGATTCTGGTGCCATTGCCGCACGCGATCGACGATCACCAGACTGCGAATGCGCGCTGGCTCACCGATCATCGTGCCGGTGTGTTGTTGCGCCAGGATGAAATGTCTCCGGAAACGCTGGCGCAGCAATTGACTGAGCTTGCCGCGCAACCGCAGGAGTTGTTGGCGTGGGCCCGCGCTGCACGCGCACTGGCAAAACCAGATGCGGCGGCTCAGGTCGTGCAATGTTGTCTGGAGGTCGCACATGCCTGAGTTTGGTGGTTTGGCGCAAGGTGCTGCGGAGCGTCGCAATTTTACCGTGCCGGAAATGCGGCGCATCAAGCGCATTCATTTTGTCGGTATCGGCGGTTCGGGCATGTGCGGTATTGCCGAGGTGTTGTTGAATCTCGGTTATCAGATCACCGGCTCGGATTTAAAGGGCAGTGGTGTCACGCGCCGGCTCGAAACGCTCGGCGCCAGGGTGTTTGTCGGCCACGTCGCCGAAAATGTACGCGGCGCTGATGTGGTGGTTTGCTCCAGTGCCGTCCACGAAGTTAATCCGGAAATTGTCGGCGCGCGCGCCGAGCGTATTCCCGTCGTGCGGCGTGCGGAAATGCTGGCGGAATTGATGCGTTATCGCCACGGCATTGCGGTGGCCGGTACCCACGGCAAAACCACGACGACGACCATGATTGCGACTATTTTTGCCGAGGCCGGTCTCGATCCGACTTTTGTCATCGGCGGTCTGGTCAACAGTGCCGGCAGCAACGCGCGTCTCGGCGAGAGCCGTTATCTGATCGCCGAGGCGGATGAAAGCGATGCATCGTTCCTGCATCTGCAGCCGCTGGTGTCGGTGGTGACCAATATCGAAGCCGATCACATGGATACCTACGGCGGCGATTTTTCGGTTCTGAAAAAAACCTTTATCGAGTTTCTGCACAACCTGCCGTTCTACGGCGTGTCGGTGTTGTGTGTCGATGATCCGGTGATTCGCGAGATTATTCCGGGCCTCGGTCGCGCGGTCCTTACGTATGGTTTTGCCGATGACGCCGATTTTCAGATCAGCGATTGGGAAAAGGACGGCATGAACAGCCGCTTTAAGGTGACGCGAAAAAAAGGCGCACCCCTGTCGGTGGAGTTGCATATTCCGGGCAAACACAACGTGCTCAATGCCACCGCGGCGATTGCGGTGGCGACCGATGACGGCATCGACGATCGCGCGATTGTCGCGGGACTTGAGCGTTACCAGGGTGTGGGCCGTCGTTTTCAACAATACGGCGAACTCCCGATCCATGACGGTGCCGTACTGCTGGTCGACGATTACGGCCACCACCCGACTGAAGTGGCGGCAACGATCAGCGCGGTGCGGCAGGCGTGGCCGGATAAACGGCTGGTGATGTTGTATCAGCCACATCGTTACACGCGCACGCGCGACCTCTACGAAGATTTTGCGAACGTGTTGTCGACGGTGGATGTGCTGTTGATGCTGGATGTGTATTCGGCGGGCGAAGAGCCCATCGCCGGCGCCGACAGTCGCAGCCTGTGTCGCAGCATTCGCGCCCGCGGACAGATCGATCCGATTTTCGTCGAGAAACCGGAGCTGGTCGCGGAAGCGCTAAAAGGTGTGGTGCGCAATGACGATGTCGTGCTGACGCAGGGCGCCGGCAATATCGGTGCGATTGCGGCGGAGCTTGCGGGTCGCGATTTACGATGAGCAGTTGTGGCGGCGTTTTTTCGAGCAGATGCGAAACAACTTTTTCAGGTTGGTGTGATGGCAGCTGATTGGGTAGTCGACATCGAGAGTTTGCGGCAGCGACTGACTTCGCCGGTCGCTGTGTTGTGTGGCGGCCGCTCGGCCGAGCGCGAAGTTTCGCTGGAGAGCGGCCGCGCGTGTTTTAACGCGCTGCAGCAATCGCAGATCGCCGCGGAGCTGATCGATACCCAGGTCGATGGCTGGTGGCAGCGCCTTTCCGGCGGTTCAGAAGGCGGTGAATTCAGGCACGTCTTTATCGCGCTGCACGGCCGCGGCGGCGAAGACGGCACCGTGCAGGGGCTGCTCGAAAATCTCGGTGTTACCTATACCGGCAGCGGCGTCGGCGCGTCGGCGCTGGCGATGGATAAATTGCGTACCAAACAGTTGTGGCGCGGCATCAATTTATCGAGCCCGGAATTCGAGGTGTTGCAGACAGACAGCGACTGGCAACAAATCGCCGCGCGTTTCGGCACGGTAATGGTGAAGCCCGCGCACGAGGGTTCCAGTGTCGGCATGGCGAAGGTGCGCAGCGCCGCCGACTTGCAGGCGGCCTATACGGAAGCGGCGAAATACGACGCCGTCGTGCTCGCCGAACGCTGCATTGTCGGCGCCGAATTTACCGTCGCAATCTTGAACGGCCGCGCGCTGCCGGCGATCGGTCTCGAAACTGACAATGTCTTTTACGACTACGAAGCCAAATACATTTCCAACGACACGCGTTATCTCTGCCCCTGTGGTTTGACGGCGGAAAAAGAAGCGGAATTGCAGGCGCTGGCGCTCACTGCGTTCAACAGTGTCGGCTGTCGCGGCTGGGGACGTG
>JBEVMI010000420.1:0-11214 GCA_040508685.1 Spongiibacteraceae bacterium | reverse complement strand
TGGCGATTTCGGCCCTCGGCATGAAAACCGTCATGGGCGAGCTCGCGAGCGTCGGCTGGAAACCGATCGGGTTGATCGTGATCGAGACCTTGTTCGTCGGCGGGCTCGTGCTCGCCGGGCTGGCGCTCGGCATCGCGAGCTGATCGGGAGGGAACCCGTCAGGCGGCGAAAGTAGCGGTGGGATGGAGCGGGTGATGGGAATCGAACCCACGCTAGTAGCTTGGGAAGCTACAGTTCTACCATTGAACTACACCCGCGAGTTCTGCTCAGAGTCGAATCAAGCGCGGCGAGTATACTGGCGACCTTCGCGATAGTGAAGTGAATGGCAAGAGCCGCCAGTAGCGGCAGGAGGTTGTGACCAATGAGTTTGTTCGAGTTTTCTCGCAAAAAGAACGCTATGCCTGCACGCGAAAATGCATTGCCGGGGCGCTCCTCAAAAATGCCGGTACCGGAGCGACATTTTGTTTTGGGGCATCCCTTACAGGCACCGTTTCCCGTGCAAATGGAACAAATCATTGTCGGCCTTGGCTGTTTCTGGGGCGCAGAAAGGCGTTTTTGGAAGCAGCCTGGCGTGTACACCACGGCGGTTGGTTATACCGGCGGTTATACGCCTAATCCTACCTACGATGAGGTTTGCTCGGGGGCGACTGGACACAATGAGGTCGTACTTGTCGTGTTCGATCCGACAATCATTTCGGTCGGGCAGTTGATGAGGATATTTTGGGAAAGTCATGACCCGACGCAGGGTATGCGTCAAGGCAACGATGTCGGTACCCAATATCGTTCTGGTATTTATGTATTTGGCGAAGGGCAAAAAACTATCGCGGAAAAAACGCGCGACGATTATCAACACGCATTGGCCGCGGCAGGATTAAAGGCCATCACAACGGAAATAGTGGATGCGCCACCGTTCTATTACGCGGAGGAATACCACCAGCAATATCTGGCAAAAAATCCCAATGGGTATTGCGGTCTGGGCGGGACGGGCGTGTGTCTGGCGGATTGATCAGCAATACAATCGTGCGATCAGACTGGTTACTGCGGTATCGACACGCAGGATGCGCGGACCCATTTGCACGCATTTCATCCCCGCTTCTTGCAGTTTTTTTATTTCGTATCCGGTAAATCCACCCTCGGGACCGATCGCGAGGGTGCAGGGTTTATTCATGGCAACTGGGCAGGCCGGATAATCGCCTGGGTGCGCCACCAATGCCGTTGTTTCGCTGACTATTTCCGGCAATTTATCTTCGGCAAACGGTTTGAACAGTTTTGCGAATTCCAATTGCGGCAATATCGTATCGCGTGCCTGTTGTAATCCTTCCCGAAAATAATTCTGAGCAGTTTCGACGGCAATAGCCGGACTGCTCCAGTAACTTTTTTCGACTTTGTAGGTGTTGAGCAGAATTAAGCGCTGCACACCCATCTCTGCGACCGTTCGTAAAATGCGGCGCATCATTTTTGGACGTGGCAGGGCTAATAGAACTGTCAGTGGCAGTTTGGCGGGTGGCGATTGATTGAGCGTAACGCTTAATTCGATATGTGTATCGTTGCGTTGCACGATGATGCCGCTGCCAACATTGCCATGCAGCTCTCCCACCCGCAGCGAGTCGCCGATTTGTGCATCGAGTACGCTGGCAATGTGTCGAGCGCGCGGATCATCGGCGTAGAGCAGTATCCGATTGCTATCGATAAAATCCGCGTGTTCCAGCAGGAGTAAATTCATCGCTGTGACTAAAAGGCAGGCACAGCCCACATATCGTATTCGTCGGCATCGATAACTTCGACGACGAGTGTGTCGCCAGGTTGTATATCGTTGAGGCCATCAAGATATTCGGCATCGATAAATACACGTCCGTCGATTTCCGGCGCATCGGCCCATGAACGTGCAACGAGTCCTTCCTCGACCACTTCATCGATCAATACTTCGATCTGCGTGCCGATTTTACGCTGCAGCCGCGCGGCGCTGATGGCCTGCTGTTTTTCCATAAAACGTTTCCAGCGATCTTTTTTGATGTCATCGGGAACGGGATCCGGCAAATCGTTCGCAGTGGCGCCTTCCACCGGTGAATATTCAAAACAGCCGACGCGATCGAGTTGCGCTTCGTCAAGCCAGTCGAGCAGGATCTGAAAATCTTCTTCGGTTTCGCCAGGAAAGCCGACAATAAATGTCGAGCGGATCGTCAGTTCCGGACAGATTTCACGCCAGGCTTTAATCCGCTCCAGCGTTTTTTCCTGATTGCCGGGACGTTTCATCAATTTCAATACACGCGGGCTGGCGTGCTGAAAGGGAATATCGAGGTAGGGCAGAATTTTGCCTTCGGCCATCAGCGGAATCACCGCGTCGACATGGGGGTACGGATAGACATAATGTAGACGCACCCACACGCCGAGTTCACCGAGCGCCTCACACAATTCCTGCATGCGGGTTTTCAGCGGGCGGCCATCCCAGAAACCGGTACGGTATTTCAGGTCGACGCCATAGGCACTGGTGTCCTGCGAAATGACCAATATTTCGCGGACGCCGGCTTTCACCAAGCGTTGCGCCTCTTCCATCACGTCGCCGATCGGACGGCTCACCAGATCGCCGCGCATCGACGGAATGATGCAGAAGGTGCAGCGGTGATTGCAGCCTTCGGAAATTTTTAGGTAAGCGTAATGCCGCGGCGTCAATTTGATACCTTGGGGCGGTACCAAATCGATCAGCGGATTATGCGTTTGCTGCGGCGGTAGATATTTGTGCACTGCCTGCATGACAGGTTCGTACAGCGCAGCACCGGAAATCGATAACACTTGCGGATGCATCTCCTGGATACGCTCGGCATCTGCCCCAGCGCCCATGCAACCCGTCACGATGACGCGCCCGTTTTCTTTCAGGGCTTCGCCAATGGTATCCAGCGATTCCTGCTTGGCCGAATCGATAAAGCCGCAGGTGTTCACCACCACTACGTCCGCGTCCTGATAGGTTGGAACGATGTCGTAACCTTCGAGTTTGAGCTGGGTCAGGATACGCTCCGAATCGACCAGCGCCTTGGGGCAACCGAGGCTGACAAAACCGACTTTGGGCGCGGCGACGACGGGATTGGACATAACGTGTACCTGAGCGGGTGGTAGCGAGCGGGCGCGTATTCTACCTGAGCGCTATTTGTTCGGTCATTGTGGTTTTCCGCTGTGGTTTTTCGCAGAGTGGGCGCTTCGGCTATCCTTGCGCGTCGCCCGGTGGGCGTGATGACGGTGGGAGCAGCGGTTTTGATGAAGCAGTGGCAATGGTTAATGGGGTTGGCGGTGCTGGTGGCGGGTTGCCAGACCGGTTGCAAGAGTATCGATGTAGTCCAGGACGGTGGATTTCGGGTCGGCCAGGCGCTGACGCAGAATCAGCCGGCGCCGGTGTTGAGTCCCGAGTATGGCAAAGCGTTCACGGTCGACAACGCCTATGCGATTCAACGACTGGCAATTGGCCAGGTCACGCAGGGCCGGCGTGTGGTGGGTTATAAGGCGGGGCTGACGACGCCGGCAGCGCAGCAGCAATATGCGGCCAATCAACCCGTCGCCGGCGTGCTGTTGCCGGGTAGCGAGATCGTCGGCAGCGAAGACGGCTACCAGGTGCTGCTGAAAAGTTTTCGCAAGCCGCTGGTTGAGGTCGAACTCGGTTACCGGCTGATGCGACGAGTTACGGTGCCAGTGCCTGATGTGGCTGCGCTGAAAGAGATAGTCGGCGAAATCGCGCCGGTGATCGAGCTGCCCGACCTGGTCACAGCGGGTAATACTTTGCCCAATGCGCTGGACTTGATTGCGACCAACGTGGGCGCTAAACGCGTGATCGTCGGACCGGGGCGCGCACCGAGCCTGACCGACCCCAACGCCATTCATGTCGACGTGTATCGCGAAGGCGAACTGGTCAATGCCGGTGACAGTCGCGCGGTGTTGGGCGATCAATGGCAGGCGTTGTTATGGCTGGTCAATCGCACTGTGGCGACGGGGTGGGCTATCGAGCCGGGGCAGTTGCTGATCACCGGATCGATCGGCAAGGCGGTGCCGTTGCAAACTGGCCTGTATGTGGCCGATTACGGGGATTTTGCGCGGCTGGAATTTACCGTCGAGTAGTGAATTCCCGTCACATCGGCGCGCGTGCGGACTCGCTGAAATTGCGCACGGCGAGGCCCTGCGCGCGCAACTGTCGCAGCAGCTCTTCGCTTTCGTCGTGATTGAGAAAATTGCCGATGGCGATCTGCTCGCTGCGGCTGCACAAAAAGATCTTCAGCGGGTCCCAGGCGTGGGGCTGTACTTCCACGGACACAAAGGTCGTTGTGCGCGGCCACTGCCACGACAGGCGCGGATGGTAGGCGCCCTTTTCGATCACCAGCGTATCGACGCGAAAGCGCAACACGTGGCGCTGCTCCAGCTTCCAGCACACCGCGTATAAACCGGTGGCAACCGCAATAATTTCGAGTCCCATAAAGGGGGCGATCGGCCAGAGCCCGAGCGCTGCGAAAAATAATGCGATCAGGCAGCACCACGTGCCGAGGGCGGCGATCAGCCATTTATTGGTGCGCCAATTGGCGGAGTGATTCGGTCGAGCGACCAGCAGTTGTTCGTTATCCTGCGATTCCAATGTGATCACGGTATTACCTCGATCAGCGCGGCGATGCAGTGGAGCGGAATTGTTGCGGGTTTGATTGTATGCGACTTTATGTCGTGGGGAATATTTCGCACGGAATCAGTTAAAAATCTGGCGGTGGAGGCGATGCAATGAGCAGGCATGTTCTCTCGGTTCAGGCGTTGGCGGAATGTTATAACGCCTCCGATGTGGTGGTGATCGACTGCCGTTTTGCACTGGCCGATCCCGCGCTGGGCGAACGCCACTATGCCGAAGCACATATTCCGGGCGCGGTGTATTTGCATCTGGATCGCGATCTCAGCGGTGAGAAAGGCCCGCATGGCGGCCGCCATCCATTGCCCGATGTTGAGGTGCTCGCGGCCAAACTCGCATCCATCGGCGTCCGCAGTGCTCCACCGACGCGCGTGGTCGTTTACGACGACAGCAGGTTTGGTTTCGCGGCGCGGTTGTGGTGGCTGTTGCGCTATCTCGGACACGAGTACGTGCAGATCCTCGACGGTGGTTTTGCGGCGTGGCGCGCCGCCGGGTTGTCGGTTTCTAACGAGGTCGCTCAGCCGCGATCGGCGCATTTCGTGCCGCGCGTGCAATCGCATCGAGTCGTCGATATCGATTACGTCAAAACACTGAACGAAAAAGCCGGGGCCGTGCTGGTTGATTCACGCGAAGAGCGCCGTTATCTCGGCCTGGAGGAACCCATCGATCCGATCGCGGGACATATTCCCTGCGCGCGCAATTTTCCGTGGCAGCAGGTCACCGATGATGCCGCGCAATTGCGATCAACCGAACAACAACGTCAACGTTGGGGCGCTGTGGCAGAGGCAGCAGAAATCGTGGTCTATTGCGGGTCCGGTGTCACCGCGTGCGTGAATCTGCTAGCGCTGGCCGAAATCGGGCGCGACGATGCAAAACTCTATGCCGGCAGCTGGAGCGATTGGTGTTCGTATCAATAATCATAGCTTTGCGCCGGCATTAAAATGGCACTGGCGCTTCGAGGTGAATCCGTTCACCGCTCACCGGATGGGTAAATTCCAGCATTTTTGCATGCAGCAATAAACGATCGGCCACGGTTTGCGACGATGCATCGCCATCCTTGCCGTTCCCATACAGCGGGCAACCCAATATCGGATGGCCGATCGCCTGCAAATGCACACGCAATTGATGCGAACGACCGGTGACCGGAAACAATCCCACCCGGGTCCGGTTTTTTTCGGCGTCGCGCGCCAGCACGCGATAGTGCGTCAGCGAGGCTTTACCGGTTTCATAATCGACTTTATGCAGCGGCCGATTCGGCCAGTCGAGAGCCAGCGGCAAATTAATTTCGCCTTCATCCTTTTCAACCAGACCCCACACCATCGCCTCGTAAACTTTTTCCACGCTGCGATTTTGAAATTGTTTACTGAGTTCGCTTTGCGCTTTGGCGTTGCGCGCGAGCAGCAATAAACCGGACGTATCGAAATCGAGGCGATGTACGACCAGAATCTGGCCGTGATCTTTTTCGAGGCGCGAGACGACGCAGTCGCGGTTGTTGATATCGCGGCCGGGTACCGAAAGTAACCCGCTGGCTTTATCGACGACGATCAGGTGCTCGTCGACCAACACCACCCGCGGCGGCAAAAAGCAGCGTGGTGGTGCGAAAGGTTTGGGCTGATCTTGGGGCGGGGGGGAGGATGTATTCATGACAACGCCTGTAAAACCGTTGTGCATGATACCGGTTGCCGGCGCTGTTGTTTGAGTGGAAAAGTTCAGATCCACAGGCTCAGACCTGGTAGCGCACCAGCTTGTCGATGATGAGGCCGTAAAACTGGTCGCTCTCGCCGGATTGATAAAACCAGCCGAGGTGTTCGCCGCAATCGCTGCAGCTGGCGTACTGCCAGGTGTAACCCTCGAACCAGCAATATTCTTCCGCGGCGAGACCGCTGATATCGCAGCCGGGCGCCAGCTTGTAGCAGCCGACCAGAAACTGGTTGCCGGACGGATTGATAAACCGGTGCTGATGCGCCTCGCCGATGACGAGTTCGTCGTGCCGGGTGGTGATCGGCGCGCGACAGAAACGGCACAGCACCAAGTCGCGCCGCAGTACTTCGCGCGGGCTGTCGACACGGGGCAGCAGGGTGTGGAAGGGTGCGTCTTGTGTACTGCTCATACCAACAAAAAGCTCGTGCTAGGTCGCTCGGGCCACCTTCTATATGATTTGCGGCGCCGTACATTGATTGGTTGTGAGTATAGACCGCATGCCCGATTCTTCCCGTCTGCCGACAGCCATTGATCGGATCGTCGAGCCGATATTGACGTCCCGGCTCCAACAAGTATTGCCGGCTGCCTGTGCGGAGCATCGATCGCTGCCGGATGTGCCCGAAATTGCACTCTGGTTGCTCAACGCGGACTTTTCCAGCGCTGCTCTGACCCGCGATGAGATGGCGGCGGTGCTGGAGTATCCGGCGTACTGGGCGTTCTGCTGGGCCAGCGGGCAGGTACTGGCGCGCTGGTTGCTCGACCATCCGCAAGAGGTCGCCGGCCGTACGGTGCTCGATTTCGGATGTGGTTCGGGCATCGCTGCCATTGCCGCGGCGAAGGCGGGCGCGGCGCGGGTGTTGGCGTGCGATCTCGATCCCGATGCGCTGCTGGCAACGGGGCTCAATGCCGAATTGAATCAGGTGGAGCTGGAGCTCTGTGATGACTTCAACGCGATCGGCGCGTCTATCGATCTGATTCTGGTGGCGGATGTGTTGTACGACCGCGCCAATCTGAGCTGGCTGCCGCGGTTTCTGGGGCGCGCCGACCGCGTAGTGGTAGCGGATTCGCGGATTAAACATTTCGATGCGCCCGGCTATAAAAATATCGGCCGTCTCCGCAGCTCGACCTGGCCCGATCTCGATGAGTTCGACGAGTTTCGCGATGTCACGCTGTACCTGGGCGAACAGCCTTGACCAGCGGTGGCCTGAATTCTGCTTCGCCTGCGCCTGAGTCGCGTGTTCTTCATTACAAGGATTAAGGTTTGCAAGAATTAACGTTTCGCCGACACTGCCATCGCCAAAAAACTGGGAATCGACAACATGCATAATATTTTTCGCACCAAACATCTGACTCCGGATGATCACGGCCACAGCGGCTTGAAACGCTGCCTGACTGCGTTTGATCTGACCTTGCTGGGCATCGGCGCAATCATCGGCACCGGTATTTTCGTGCTGACCGGGATTGCCGCGGCCACGCAATCGGGGCCGGCGGTGATGCTGTCGTTTGTTATTGCGGGAATTGCCTGCACGTTCGCGGCGCTGTCGTATTCGGAGCTGGCTGCCAGCGTGGGCGGTTGCGGCAGTGCTTATGGATACAGTTACGCGGCGTTTGGAGAATTATTTGCCTGGATCATCGGCTGGGACCTGTTGCTCGAATACGGTGTGGCGGTGGCCGCCGTCGCCAATGGCTGGTCCGGATACTTCGGCAAAGTGCTGGCGTTGCTGGGGTTGTCGATTCCGGAGTTGTGGACCAAGGCGCCGGTGTTGGGGGGGTACATGAATCTGCCGGCCATGTTGATCGTGTTCCTGCTGATGATTCTGCTGATTGTCGGCGTCAAAGAGGGCGCGCGGGTCAATGCGGTTGCGGTGACGATCAAGCTGGCGACAATCGCCGTGTTTATCGCGGTGGCGATGTTCAATGTCGATCCGCAAAACTGGTCGCCCTTCATGCCGTTCGGCTGGTTCGGGCACGGTGAAGACGGCAAACCCATTGGGGTGCTGGCCGGCGCATCGCTGGTGTTTTTTGCCTACGTGGGTTTCGATGCGGTATCGACGGCTGCGGAGGAGGCCAGGAATCCGCGGCGCGATCTGCCGATCGGCATTATCAGTTCACTGCTGTTCTGCACATTAATCTACATCATCGTTTCTGGCCTGCTGACCGGTGTAGTGCCATATGCATCGTTGAACGTTTCGTATCCCGTAGCGTTCGCGCTGGAGCAGGTGGGCGTGCGTTGGGCTTCCGCGCTGGTGGCAACCGGTGCCTTCATGGGTCTAACGACGGTGATGCTGGTGTTGTATTACGCGTTGACCCGCATCCTCTTTGCATTGGGGCGCGATGGTTTGCTGCCGGCTTACCTCGGCCACGTCAATCCGCGCACGCAGACACCCGTGCGAGTCATCGTTATCAGCGGCGTTGTGATGATGATCATCGCCGGGTTCATTCCCTTGGGCGAACTGGCTGAACTGGTGAATATCGGCACTCTGGCTGCTTTTGTCATGGTCTGTGTCGGCGTGATCGTCATGCGCCGCACACGGCCGGATCTGCCGCGGCCATTTATGATGCCCTTCGGCTCAACCCTTCCGGTTTTGGGCGCATTGTCCTGTGGCGCGCTGATGGCGTTTTTACCGCTGATGACGTGGGTGCGGTTTGCGATCTGGCTGGCGATTGGCCTGGCGGTCTACTTCGCCTACTCGGTACGCCACAGCAAACTCGCGCAGTCGCAGCCATGATAAAAGCCTTCCTTTAATCCCCGGTGGGCTGATCGCTCACTCGGTTTTTTTCTTGAGGGTGTTGATCTGCGTGATCGGACAATGCTGCACGATGCCGCCGGCACCACGCACCATGAGTTTGTCGAATTTGGTGAGTTTGCTGGTGGTGGTGGTGAACGCGATATTTTCCGCAGTAGAGAGGTCATTGCAGGGGGTCATGACGGTGACTAAATAGTCCCGCGACGGCCCTGTATGAATCACGATGTGCGTTCTGTCGATGTAGTTCCAGCCGTCGAGCTCGTAATTGTTGATGTAGTCGACCGGTTCACCCTGTTGGTATTTATATTTTTCCAGTTTCTCGGTCAGGGTTTTACTCGGGGTATTGCCGGTGCCGTCGGCGCTGGCGACAGTGGCGATTCCGCACAGGATGACGGCTGTTAGGATGCGTTGCAGTGACAGGCGGTGGCCGGGATTTGCGGTGCAGGACATATGGAATCTCCTTGGGCTGGGCAATGCTTTTCGCAGTGGTCGTTCTGACACCAAATTCGTGTGGAAATTCGCGTCGGCAGGCCACGGGTGTAATCCCTGTCGGCGCGCCGGTTATGCCTTGAATAATATGGTTTATTGGCTTAAAACTGCTTCGCATTGGCGGTCGGACTTTCGATACAATTGTCCCCGGATTCTGCACAACCACGTGGCGCCGCCATTGATCTGACGTGTCATTCGGCTGTTATTCAGCCAATCATTTTCTATCGTACTTTTTGGAGCAGGGCATAGCATGAAGAAGTTCTGGATATCCGGAATTGCCGTTGTCGCGGCGCTGGGCGCCACCATCGGTAATGTTGTTGCTGATGAAGAAAAAGTTCTCAATGTTTACAACTGGTCCGATTACATTGCCGAAGACACGCTGCAAAAATTCACCAAGGAAACCGGCATTAAAGTTGTCTATGACGTGTTCGACAGCAACGATACGGTGGAAGCAAAACTGCTGGCGGGCAACACCGGCTACGACATCGTCGTACCGTCACTGAATTTCCTCGGTCGCCAGATCCAGGCCGGCGTATTTATGCCTCTCGACAAAACCAAACTGCCGAATGCAAAAAATCTTGATCCCGAGCTGATGGCGCGTATCGCGGTTAACGATCCCAACAATGCGTATGCCGTGCCGTACCTGATGGGCACCACGGGTGTCGGTTTCAATGTCAAAAAAATCAAGGAAATCCTCGGCCCGAATGCACCATTGGATAGCTGGGACCTGATCTTCAAGCCGGAAAATATTTCCAAGCTGAGCAAGTGCGGTGTGTCGATGCTGGATACCCCGGCCGAAGTTATTCCCACCGTGTTGAATTATCTGGGTGAAAAACCCAATGGCTTCGATCCCGCCTTGATCCAGGGCAAGGCGCAGGCGTTGTTGATGAAGCTGCGTCCAAGCGTGCGTTATTTCCACTCGTCGCAATACATCAACGACTTGGCCAATGGCGATATCTGTATCGCTCTGGGCTGGGCCGGCGACATATTGCAAGCCAAGACGCGCGCTGAGGAAGCAAAAAACGGCGTCGAGATCGCCTATATCATTCCGAAAGAGGGCGCCGGTATTTTCTTCGACATGCTCGCGATCCCAAAGGATGCGAAACATCCGCAGAATGCACACAAGTTCATCAACTTCCTGATGCGTCCAGAAATCATCGCAGACATCTCCAATTTCGTGTCCTATGCGAACGTGGTGCCGGCATCGAAGCCGCTGCTGGATAAAAGTATCCGGGAGAACCCGGGCGTCTATCCGTCGGCCGAGACCCAGAAACATCTGTTCACGTTCGCTGTAGTGCCGCCGAAAATCGACCGCATTTACACACGGGTCTGGACCGCGGTTAAAACCGGCAAATAAAATGGCGGCCTTCCACACGGGACGCTCCGGCGTCCCTTTTTATATAAATTGCACAATCGGAGAGACAAGCGGATGGCGATCGATGCAAGAGCTACAGCCATTGCCCCAGCCACCGCTGTTGACGGTTATGTCACCATCGCCGGTATCAGCAAAACCTACGACGCTTTTCGCGCTGTCGACGACGTCAGCTTCCGTATTGGCAAGGGTGAAATTTTCGCGCTGCTTGGTGCATCCGGTTGTGGCAAGTCGACGCTGCTGCGCATGCTCGCCGG
>JBEVMI010000386.1:0-3934 GCA_040508685.1 Spongiibacteraceae bacterium | reverse complement strand
TTGGAATTCGCGGCGATCAACCGGCGCAAACACGTCGCTGACGATCGGCTGCAGCCCGGTATTCAATTGGTCAGCACCGCCCGGCCCCTGCCACGGCACGATATACAACACCTTGGGTTGTTCCTGATTACCGGTAATGGTGCTGTGCAACGACACATTGGTTTCGCCACTGCGTCTGGGCGGCTTTGATTCTGCGGCGGGGTCGGCGCGTGCAACACCGGCAGCGCCCAACACAACAGCCGTTATAACCAGCAACAATCTGTTCATGTCAGCCCCCGGCCTTGTTGCGGCGCTGCAGATCCGCCACCCAGTTTTTGACACGGCCCACTTCGGCGTCGGCGCTGTCGCCCTTGAGCGTCAGATACTGTTGATAGTGCTCCAGTGCCTGTGCGCTTTTGCCGAAGTACAAATCGTAAAGAATACCGAGGTTGAGATGGGTGTCGGCGCGCTCGGGCTGCCGTTGCAGCGTTTGCAGATAGATCGTTTCGGCTTCTTTAAAACGACCCTGCGTGCGCAGCCAGATACCGTACTGGTCGCGCGCCGACCAGTTTTCCGGGTTGACCTCCAGCGCTTTTTTAAACTGCGTCTCGGCATCCGCAGCGCGATGGGTCTGCGCATAAATCAGCGCGAGATTCAGATACGCGCCGGACAGGTTCGGCTGCGCCTGAACCAGCTGTTTGAATTGCGCCTCAGCCTCACTCCACTGCTGCGCCTTCATCGCGGCGGTCGCGGTTGCAAAATTGGTGCGCGTTGCTGGCGAAATTTCCACGGGCTGCGCAGCATCCTGCGGCGAATTGGAGCCACATGCCGACAGCAGAAAAACCAGATTCAACAACAACGCTGGAAAAACTCTGCGGACACATTCCCTCTCCCTGCGGGAGAGGGTTAGGGTGAGGGCGAACTTGTATGTAGAAAAAGCCCTCACCCCAACCCCTCTCCCGCGGGGAGAGGGGCTATAAAGGCGGCGTGCCATTTCAGTTAATTTCTTCACTGGCGCTGATCCGGGTTTCTGATTTGCGATAACGTGCCGGCAGCAGCGATTCGAGAGCGACAAAACTTTTTTGCACCCAATCGTCGTAAATGCCATTCCAGCTGCGTTTGATATTGCCTTCGTGCACGCTGATCGCTTTCTCGACGAAAGGATCGGCCTGTTCTTCCAGCAATACCTCGTACTGCTCCAGCTCCAGCGCGCTCAGATTCGGCGGGCGCTCCGATTTGGTCAGCGCCTGCGCGAGATTGGCGTAGATATCGCCGATCCGATACGTCGCCTTGGTGGAAAATTCCTGCACGCCATAGTCGCCGCTGCGCTGATAAGCCCCCAGCGCTTCATCGAGTGCGGCGCGTTTGCGTTTCAGACTCTCTTTCAGCGGCAGCGTCAGACGCTCGGCGATAAACAGCTGATACGAACCCTCGGCGATTTCATCCTGCGCCTGCGCTGCCAGGAAACGCGAGCGATCGCTGCGTTGCGCGCCAGCCGCGGCGTCGGCGCTGATGATTTGGTCCAGCCACTGACGGCGCAACACCTTGTTGGCTTGGGAATTACCTCCGGTGGTTTTCAGCAGCTCAGTAATTTGATACCGCGCTTCCATCGCCTGCCCAAACGGCGCTGGATATTGCTGCACGTAATCGCGATAACGGGCGACGGCATTGTTGGTATCCCCCGCTTTTTGATACAGCTCTGCCGCGCTGAGCAGCGCTTCGCGACGCGTGGCCGGATCGCCGTCCTGTTGCGCGACGCGTGTCAGTTCCGCCGCCGCGGCTGCCGATTGCCCGGTGCTCAGATACGCCGCCGCCAGTTTGTTGGAGACGCCGGCGCTGAGCGCATGATCGGGAAAACGCGCGCGCAAATCGTTGAGCGTGCTGATCGCATCCTGGTAATTGCCACCGTCCATAAATTGTGTCGCCGCATCGTATTGCGCGTTGACGCGAATCGCCGAGTCCGGCGCCACCTGCGCGACCCGCAGGAATTGCTGCGCCGCGGCAGCCTTGTCGCCACCCGCCAGCTTTTGTTCGCCCTGTTTATATACCGACGCCGCCAGCCGATCCTGTACCGCGGCACGCTGCGGATCGTTCGCTGCAATCAGCGCCGACGCCTGTCGATAGGCCTGCTCGGCCTGCACAAAATCCTGCTGTTCGAAATAACCGTGGGCGATGATCAGCCATGCACTGCGCCGCAATTTTTCATCGGCAATTGGCTGCCACTGCGTCACCGGCGTCGCCGCCGCGATGGCCGCAACATAATCTTTACGTGCAAACAATTCTTCGGCGGCGTGTGTCTGCACCGTCGCTGCGCGACGATCCTGCGGGTAGGTTTTGGCGAAACGCAATTCGCTGGCGGTACGGCGTTGCTGCCACGCCGCCTGTTGTTCGGGGGCCAGCTGCTTGCCGTGCATTTCGTAGGCGAGCAGCGCCGAATAACCGGCCTCGGCCCCGCGCTCGTTGTTGGTGTACTGATACGCCGCGATTTCGTAAGCGTCGATCGCCGCGGGATAATCCTCCGCTTCGAAACGGCTCTCGGCGAGCAGGAACATTTTGGCACCAACATCCGCCGCCTGCGGGAAGCTGTCGATATATTCGCGGTAATAGTCCCCGGCCGAACGATACGACTGCAGCACGCCGGCGCGCGTGATTACTTCGCCCGCCGCATCGCGCGGGGTTTTGTCGCCTTTTGCAGTCGGGGCGTTCGCGAGCGTGGTTTTATTCTGCTGGGCCAGCCCGTGATGGTATTGCGCGAGTTCGGTCAGGAAGTCTTTCAGGTAACCGCGCACGGATTCGCGTGCCGGCTCGTCCAGCCGGGTCCAGCTGTCACCACCTTGATAGGTGCCGTGCACGCCGTAGAGTTTGATGAAAGTGGCTTTCTGCGCCAGCACTTCGCTGGGGAAATTCCCTTCGGCATAGGCGTCGATCAGATGCACATACATGGCCGGTGCTTCCGGCGCCAGCGGATGTGCGTCGACAAATGCGCGATAGGTTTCGGCCGCGTCACGATAACGTTTCTGCTGCAGATAAAGCTGGCCGAGCTGCGTATACAACTCGGGAATGTAATGGCGTTCGCCGAGACGCCGGTACGTTTCAGTAATGGTTTTGGCGCCCTCGAGATTCGAGAAACTCAAACTCATCACGCGCAGCGTATCGTTGACCAACTCGCGTTCGGTGCGCGACATGTCATCAAGACTTTTTTGATCAGAACCGGTGCCGGCGGGCCAGAGCTTATCGAGCGCCTGCGTGAACGATCCGAGCGCGGCTTCGTAGTCGTTGCGTTTGAACTGCGCCCAGCCGTGCATATACAGCGCGTTCTGGTAATAGTTGGAGTCGACACCCTTGGCCATGACCGCCGCGTACGCACCTTCGGCGGCAGCATACTGCTGGCGTGCGAACAACAATTCACCGCGACGAAATTGCGCCTCGACGATAACCGACGACTGCGGATATTCGCGCACCAGCCGATTTAATATCTGCAACGATTCATCGTTGCGCCCATCCATATCGTAGGCTTTCGACAGTTGATACATCAGCTTGTCGTTATCCGGACGGTTGGGATGCGCGACCAGTAACGCCTGGTATTCCTTGATGGCGCCGTCGAAATGACGCTGACCGGGCTGCGTGGTGGCAAGCTGACTCTGCTCGCTGCTGAGCATTTGCAGATCCGCGAGTCGCTGCGTGACGCGCACGCGCATTTCCGGGTCGTCGGTATTTTTTAATACGGCGCGATAATTTTCCGCGACCTTGGTGAGCCCCACCTGTGGCAGCTGACGCTGCATTTCCGGCAGTTTTGCCGGCTTCAGGTCGGCCAGCGTTGGCTCGTTATCCGCGTCGTGGCGACTACTGCCTTTAAACGACGAACAACCCTGCAACAGCGGCGCGACCGCGATCATTACGCACAACAGTTTGCGCGCGGTGCGCAGCGCCTGCGATGGCTGCGGCCTGTTCATGG
>JBEVMI010000341.1:0-5308 GCA_040508685.1 Spongiibacteraceae bacterium | reverse complement strand
TGCACATCTTCGCGCACGATGACATTGGTATTGCCGGTCTCGTCTTCCAGTGTCACGAAAATGATATTGGTTTCGGTACCGGGACGCTGGCGACCGGTAACCAGTCCAGCCACGCGGATAAAACGATTTTGGGTCATCGTACCCAGATCGCTGTAACGTTTGCAGCTGCGAAAAAACTCATGGCGCTCGCGCAGCCACGCCATCGGATGTTTTTTCAGTGTCAGGCGCAGGCTGTTGTAGTCGGCGACGACGTCCTGAATTTCGCTCGGCGCGTTGAGCTGCACCTGATCGCTGTAATCCTCCGCAGCGCCCTGCGCATCGTGCAGCAGCGGTGCATCGGAACGGATCGCACGCGCCTGCCAATGGCTTTGATGGCGATTGCCGCTGATCGCGCACAGCGCGTCGGCGGCAATCAGACTCGACATCTGCAGCGTATTCAAGCCGCTGCGTCGCTGCAAGTCGCCGATATCGACAAATTTTTTTTGTTGGCGCGCCGCGAGCAATGTCTGCGCCGCGACTTTTCCCAAACCTTTCACCAGACACAAACCCAATCTGACCACATTGCCGCCTTCGAGCCTGTGTTCCCACACGCTGCAATTAATATCAACCGCGCGTATCTCGACACCATGTCGACGTGCGTCCTGCATCAGTTGCGACGGCGAATAAAACCCCCTCGGCTGGCTGTTCATCAGTGCGCAACAGAACGCGGCGGGATAATAATTTTTCAGGTAGGCGGAGATATAAACCAGCAGCGCAAAACTGGCGGCGTGCGATTCGGGAAAACCGTACGCACCGAAACCTTTCATCTGTTCGAACAGATTTTCGGCAAATTCGAGCGCATGGCCGCGCAGCAACATGCCGTCGATCAGTTTCTGACGAAACGCAAGCAGATTGCCATTCTTGCCCCAGGTCGCCATCGCGCGCCGCAATTGATCGGCTTCGCCGCCGCTAAAACCCGCGGCATCCATCGCGAGTTTGATCACCTGCTCCTGAAAAATCGGCACGCCATAGGTGCGTTTGACGATGGGCCAGATTGACGGGTGAATCTCCGGGACAGGTTCCAGTTTCTGTCGGCGGCGTAAATACGGATGCACCATATTGCCCTGGATAGGACCGGGACGAACGATCGCGACCTGCACTACCAGATCGTAATATTCCGCGGGCTTCAAGCGCGGCAACATCGACATCTGCGCGCGCGACTCCACCTGAAATACGCCGACGCTGTCGGCGCGCTGCAACATTTGATAAGTGGCTGCGTCGCCCTGCGGAACATCCGCCATCGTCAGTGGTTTACCTTCCGGGGAAATCATCGCGAGGCATTTGCGAATCGCGGTGAGCATGCCCAGCGCCAACACGTCGATTTTCATCAGGCCGACCGCTTCGAGATCCTCCTTGTCCCACTGGATGACAGTGCGATCAACCATCGATGCATTTTCAACAGGCACCAGTGTGCTCAGCAGACTTTTGGTGATCACAAAACCGCCGACGTGCTGCGACAGATGTCGCGGGAATCCACGCAGCTGCTGCACCAGCAAGAAAAACAGTTTGGCCAGCTCTGCATTGCCGGAAAATCCCAGCTCGCGGAAACGATCGACGAGATCTTCTGGGTTATCCCACCACGCCAGCGACTTCGACAGTTGATCGATAGACGCTGCATCGAACCCGAGCGCCTTGCCGACATCGCGAATGGCACTGCGGGATCGATAGCAGATCACCGTCGCGGCCAGTGCGGCGCGTTCGCGCGTGTATTTTTTGTAGATGTACTGAATCACTTCTTCACGCCGTTCGTGTTCGAAATCGACATCGATATCCGGCGGCTCTTTGCGCTCGACCGAAATAAACCGCTCGAACAGCAGCTGCGCGTTTTCGGGCGACACCTCGGTAACACCCAGGCAATAACACACCACGGAATTGGCAGCCGAACCGCGACCCTGACATAAAATGTCGACGCTGCGCGCAAACTGCACGATGTCGAATACAGTCAGGAAATAATATTCGTATTCCATCTGGCGAATCAGCGCCAGCTCATGTTCGATCTGGCTCTGGACAGGGGACGGCGTGCCGGCAGGCCAGCGCCGCTGCGCGCCCAGCTCAACCTGATACGCCAGATATTCGGTGGCCGTAAATCCTTCAGGAATGACTTCAGGCGGGTATTCGTATTTCAATTCGTCGAGCGAAAAATTGCAGCGCTGCGCTATGCGTGCGCTCTCCTGCAATAGCGGCGGTGGATATAACGTCTGCAGGGTTTCGATCGGTCGCAGGTAACGTTCGCCATTGCCTTGGCGCCTGAAACCCAGCTGATCGATCGGCGTGACGTCGCGGATAGCCGTCACTGTATCCAGCAGCATTTTTCGCTGCGAATCATGCATGGCGACATCGCCGCAGGCTGTCATCGGAATCGACCAGCGTACGGCGAGCTGATAGATCGCGTCGTAGCGTTCAGGCTCATCCCCGCGCAGCAAATTGCTGAAGCCAAGCCACAGGCGATCGCCGAAGGCGCGTTTTAATTCGGCGGCGTATTGGTCAGTGTCGGTGTCGCGATCTTTGCTGGCATTGTCATAGGATGGCTTCCAGATCAGCAGGTTGTCGCGCAGGTTGTGTTCCAGTTCGTGCAGATGCAGCATGTATTCGCCTTTCAACGCGCGTCGTCGCGCCAGCGTGATCAGCGACGACAGTTCGCTGTAGCCGATGCGATTCATGACCAGTGCGATGACGGTCAGATTTTCCTGCAGATGAAATTCGGCGCCGATGATCAGGTGTATGTCGCATGCTTTCGCGGCGACGTGCGCCTTGACGATGCCGGCCAGCGAACATTCGTCGGTGATGGCGATGGCGGAATAACCCAGCGCAGCCGCCTGTTCGACCAGTTCCTGCGGATACGATGCGGCGCGCAGAAAGCTGAAATTGCTGATGGCATGGAGTTCGGCGTACATCACGCAAACCATCCATGTAGAAACCATTGCCGGTTATCAGTCTCTTGAAAAAGCCAACACAGCCGACCATCGCGCGTGCGGGCCACGAAATAATCGCGCGCTTGCTGATTGTTATTTTTGTTTTTTGAATCCCACCAGTGATTGTCGACCCGCTCCGGTCCACGCAGCAGCGTCAACGTGTATTGCAGCAAGGGCTGGCCATCGCGTTCGCGCAATAATTTTGGTTGCGGCAATAACCATAACGGTCGCGGCCCGCCGCTGGCAGATGCCGGAGCTTTTGCAGACAGAGTTTTCGCAGAAGGAATTTTTGCAGACCGATTTTTTGTAGAGAAAGTGGCGGCCGTGTCGGCTATTTGCCAGCCCCGTTCGGGCCACAGCGATTCACAGGCTTCGATACGCTGCAGCGCTGCCTTGCCCAGCCGCGCCTGCAGGCGATCGAATAACGCATGTCCGGCGTCGGCGTGGTCTTTGGCATCGGGAAACAATTGATTGCTGACCGGCGCCGATGCAAAAAAATCATCGCTGTACAAACTCACGCTGAATACGGACTCGCGCAATATCACCTGATCGAGTTTGATGCGGCTCAAATCGAGAAAGGTCTGCCAGTCGTTTTGCGTGCGCGACAATTTGATGATGATTTCCGCCTGCGACTGGTGCGCATCGAATAACTGCCAGCGCAGCACATGGCAAAACAATTGCCGCGCGCGCAGGTAATCGCACAGCGTATGCAGCAGCCGTTTCATCGGAAACAACAACATCTGGCGCTGCGGAATACCGTCGAGAAACGTCAGTCCCTGTCGAAATACCGGTGCCGGAATAAAAAAACTTTGCGGATCGGCGCTCTCGCCCCGGAGCTGCTGCAAATACCGCACAACCTGCCCGCCAAAACGTTTGCCGATAGCGGCAACCGGCAGCGCCAGTAAATCGCCCAGCGTGGCAATACCCATTTGTTGCAGGGCAATGCGGCTGTTGTTATCGATCTGTAAACAGGCAATCGACAGAGCGGTGAGCTGGCCCTGCAATACCGCCACATCGATCTGATCGGCGACCAATGCCGGCGGATGCCCATTCAACCGGGAGGGGCGCGCCAGCAACCACGCCGCTTTCGGCGTATGGGCAAGGCCATAAATCGCCGTATGACCACGTTCATGCAGTGCGTTCTGCAACTGCTCTAACAGGGGCTTTATGCCGCGATAAAGGCGACGACAACTGCCCACTTCCAGCAACAGGCTGTTATCAGCCGCCACTGTCACCGCAGGCGTGAAACGGTACGCGAGATAGGCGAGCCCTTGCAGCAATTCCGTTTCGCGCTGCGGCTGTCGCTCCAATACCAGCAGATCGGCATATAAAGCGCTGGCCGTACTGACCGCCAGCCCCGGCTCCAGATTGGCGCGATTGGCGCAGTGCAACAACCGCTGCTCGATAACGGCTGCCGGCTGCTCCGGATCGCGCTCGCCAAATACCGCCAGTGCCAGCTGCGGAAAATGCAGGCACAGCCAGATGTCATCAGCGCATTCCATAACCGCCTCTGCGCAGGGAAGCCGTTGCTGGACGCGGGCGCTTAGGAGCAATCCGTTCGATCCGCTTAGGGTTTGAACGCGAGGGAGGGGACGGCGCAAGCGAATCGTCGGACACAAAAGCGATTCGCTCATGCAACGGTATTTGCGCATGCAGTTGCAGCGGTCGCGGCAATAACACGCGCTGACCGCTGCGACCGCCGCGCTGCTTCAGAATTTCCACGGACAGCTGATGGCCATCCGCCACACCCAGTTGCAGGCGCAAAACTGCGGGCGATGTGTGGGTGGCGTTATGCAGGCCGCGCACGACAAACGCCAAACACTGCTGGCCGCTGGCCGCCACCTGCAGCTTGCGCAGCTCGGCGTAACGCAGTACCTGCGCCGGCCAGAACAACACGGCGCCACAGGCAGCGCTGCGCAATGCCTGCTCGCAGGCCCACAACTGCTGGCGGGCTTCGGTGCGTACGATCAGCACCGACTCCAGCGCGATGCCGTTTTGCGCCAGCACGGGTGCGTAGGGAATAAATGGCGGATTGATCCAGACCTGCCACAGCTGCTGCCGACTCAGTTCCGCCAGCGCCGGCAGCAGCAACTGCAACTCGCCAATACCCGCCTGCCCTACCAGCAACTCGGTCAGCGCGGCGCGCGGCCAGCCACCACCGTGCAAGGCGGTATCGAGCGCGGCAAAACCCGTCTCCAGCCCGGACGGTTCACCCCTGCCCGCACGGCCGCCATCCTGCAGGCGCCACAGGTCCGGGCGCTGCAGCAGGGTCTGAAGGGATGGATTAGGAGGAGAGGTCACGAGACTGGCGCACCGCATATACTGTGTTTATGTACAGTATACCGATCCGTCCCGCA
>JBEVMI010000325.1:0-3024 GCA_040508685.1 Spongiibacteraceae bacterium | reverse complement strand
CCGCCAGTGCTGACAAGCGCGCCGCAGCGATTGCCGTGCTGCGCGCCACCTTCCCTGCGGGCACGCTTTCCGGTGCACCGAAGGTGCGGGCGATGGAAATCATCGACGAACTCGAGCCGGTGAAACGCGGTGTGTACGGCGGCGCGGTGGGCTATCTCGGCTGGCACGGCAATATGGACACTGCGATCGCGATTCGCACCGCGGTGATCAAAGATAAACGCCTGTACGTGCAGGCCGGCGGCGGCGTGGTGGCGGATTCCGTGCCGCGTCTGGAGTGGAAGGAAACCATGAATAAGGCGCGCGCGATGTTCCGCGCCGCGTCCATGGTTGTCGGCGCGCAGGCGTCATCCACACAGACCAAAGACTGAGGAATTCGCCATGCTGCTGATGATCGACAACTACGACTCGTTTACCTACAACGTCGTGCAGTATCTAGGAGAACTGATGGTCGGCGAACTGAAAGCCGATGTGAAAGTGGTGCGCAACGACGAAATCACGCTCGAACAAATCGCTGCGCTGGCGCCGGAAAAAATCGTCATTTCTCCCGGCCCCTGCACACCACACGAAGCCGGTATTTCGATGCCGACGATCGAAGCCTTTGCCGGCAAGATTCCGCTGCTCGGAATCTGCCTCGGCCATCAGGCCATCGGCGCGGTATTCGGCGGCAAGGTCGTGCGCGCGCGCGCGGTGATGCACGGCAAAACCTCGCAGATTTATCACAAGGGCGTCGGCGTATTTCGCGATATTCCGAGCCCGTACACGGCGACGCGTTATCACTCGCTGATCATCGAAAAAGAGTCGCTGCCGGACTGTCTGGAAATTACCGCGTGGACCCAGCTCGAAGACGGCAGCGTCGATGAAATCATGGGCGTGCGCCATAAAACGCTGTCGGTCGAAGGTGTGCAATTTCATCCAGAGTCGGTGTTGACCGAACACGGCCACAAATTGCTGCACAACTTTCTGTCGGGAAATGTTCTCTCAGAAAACCGGCAGGAGAGCTGAGCATGGATATCAAAGCAGCGCTCGCCCGCGTCGTCGACCATCTCGATCTGTCGCGCGCCGAAATGCAGGACGTGATGCGCGCGATCATGACCGGCACCTGCACCGATGCCCAGGTCGGTGCGTTTCTGGTCGCATTGCGCATGAAAAGCGAAAGCCTCGACGAGATCGAAGGCGCCGCGCGGGTGATGCGCGAGCTGGCACTGTCGGTCCATGTGAGTGGTCTGCCCTATCTGGTCGATATCGTCGGCACCGGTGGCGACGGCGCCAATCTATTTAATGTCTCGACTGCCGCCAGCATCGTCGCCGCTGCGGCGGGCGCGCATGTCGCCAAACATGGCAATCGCGCGGTGTCGTCGAAAAGCGGCAGCGCCGATCTGCTCGAAGTGGCGGGGGTGCGGCTCGATCTCGATGCGCATGAAATCGAACGCTGTGTGCGCGAAATCGGCGTCGGGTTCATGTTCGCGGTCAATCATCACGGCGCGATGAAACACGCGATTGGCCCGCGCCGTGAGCTCGGCCTACGCACGCTGTTCAATATCCTCGGTCCACTGACGAATCCCGCCGGCGTCAAACGTCAGGTGGTCGGGGTGTTCACCGCCAAATTGTGCCGGCCACTTGCCGAAGTATTGGGTCGGCTCGGCAGCGAACATGCGCTCGTTGTGCATGCGCGCGACGGCCTTGACGAAATCAGTCTGGCGACGGCCACCCATGTCGCCGAGCTGAAGGATGGCGCGGTGCGGGAGTATGATGTGCAGCCCGAGGATTTTGGCTTGCAGAGCCAGAGCCTGATCGGGCTCAGCGTGCCGGATGCGGCGTCGTCTCTGGCTCTGATCCGCGACGCCTTCTCTTGCGAGCACGGTCACGGTCGTGTCGTCGAGCATGCGGCGAAGGCGGCGGACATGGTGGCGATCAACGCGGGTGCGGCCCTTTATGTCGCCGGCGTCACTACCGACTGGCGCCGCGGTGTCGAACTGGTGGACGATGTGATCCACGGTGGTCGCGCGCTGGAAAAGCTGGACGAACTGGCGGTATTCACGCAGGGGCTGAAGTTATGAGTACGGGGCTATGAGCATGGGCACTCCGACAGTATTGCAGCGCATCCTCGACCGCAAGCGGCAGGAGGTCATTGAACGTCGGCGCTCCGTCTCCTTCGACGTACTGGAAAGTCGCGCCGATGCGCAGGCGCCGGCGCGCGATTTTGTCGCTGCGATTGCCGAGCGCATCGCCATCGGCGAGCCCGCCGTTATTGCCGAAGTTAAAAAAGCGTCGCCAAGCAAAGGTGTGATCCGCGCTGATTTTAATCCTGCCGCGATCGCCGCCAGTTACGAACGCGGTGGTGCGACCTGCCTGTCGGTGCTCACCGATATCGATTTTTTTCAGGGCTCTGACGCGTATCTGCAAGCGGCCCGCGCGGCCTGCAACCTCCCGATCCTGCGCAAGGATTTTGTCGTCGATCCCTATCAGGTAGTCGAGGCGCGTGCGCTTGGTGCGGATTGCATTTTATTGATCGTCGCCGCGCTGACCGATGACCAGCTCGACGAACTCAACGATGTCGCCCTGCAATGGGGTTTGCATGTGCTGGTCGAAGTACACAGCCGCGAGGAGCTGGACCGCGCGATTCCGCTCGGCAATCGCCTGCTTGGTATCAACAATCGCAATCTGCACAATTTCGAAACGAGTCTGCAGAATACGATCGCTCTGCTCGACGATCTGCCCGACGATTGTATCGTCGTCACCGAAAGCGGCATTCACACCCGTGACGATGTTACGTTGATGCGCGATCATCACGTCAATGCGTTTCTGGTGGGCGAAGCGTTTATGCGGGCGCAAGATCCGGGCGCGGAATTGCAGAGGTTGTTTTTTTAGGCGGCTGCGACGTTCCTCGCACGCACTACAAGCACTGTGCCACTAATTGGGGGCGTCGGTCGGGTCTGACTCTCCGCAGGCACTGCGCAATAGAAATTCCGGCGCGAGGTTTGCGGTTTTAAGCTGCACACAGTGGCTAAAAATAAATCCGTCACG
>JBEVMI010000291.1:0-3795 GCA_040508685.1 Spongiibacteraceae bacterium | reverse complement strand
GGAAGATCCCAATTGCCTGATCCTGCCAAATGTTGATGGTGCAAGTGCTGCAATCGGTGTGGATGCGCTGCCTGAAACAGCGATGATTTGTTCGTGCTTCGACGTGAGTAAAGGTGCAATTTGCTGCTCGGTCCAAAACGGCGCGCGCACTATGGGCGACATTAAAGCGGTTACTAAAGCGTCAACCGGTTGTGGTGGCTGTACTGCACTCACCAAACAAGTGATGGACTCAGAGTTGAAAAAACTCGGCGTGGAAGTGAGCAACCATATTTGCGAACACTTCCCGCACTCGCGTCAAGAATTGGCCGATATTATCCGCATCAAAAAAATCAAAACCTTTGATGACTTATTGGATAGCCATGGCAACGGCGGTTTGGGTTGCGAAATTTGTAAACCCGCTGTGGGTTCAATCCTCGCCGGTTTCTGGAATGAATTTGTGTTGGATAAAAAACATATTGGCCTGCAAGACACCAACGATATTTTCCTCGGCAATATGCAAAAAGATGGCACTTACTCGATAGTGCCGCGTGTTGCGGGCGGTGAAATTACGCCGGATAAATTAATCGTGCTTGGGCAAGTTGCAAAACAATACAACCTCTACACCAAAATTACTGGTGGGCAGCGGATCGATTTATTCGGCGCGCAGTTGCATCAATTGCCGGCGATCTGGAAAGTGTTGGTTGATGCTGGTTTTGAAACCGGTCACGCCTACGGTAAATCATTGCGCACCGTGAAATCCTGTGTTGGTAGCACCTGGTGTCGTTACGGTGTGCTGGATTCTGTCGGCATGGCGATCACCTTGGAGAATCGTTACAAAGGCGTGCGTGCACCACACAAAATTAAATTTGGTGTGTCTGGTTGTACGCGCGAATGTGCGGAGGCGCAATCAAAAGATTTTGGTGTAATCGCGACCGAAACCGGTTGGAGTTTATATGTGTGTGGCAACGGCGGTATGCGCCCGCGTCACGCTGATTTATTTGCTACCGGTTTGGACGACGTGACCTTAATTAAATATCTCGACCGTGTGATGATGTTTTACATCCGCACCGGCGACCGCCTGCAACGCACCTCGGTGTGGATGGAAAATATGGAAGGCGGTCTCGACTACCTGAAAAAAGTCGTGATGGAAGACAGCCTCGGACTCAACGCCGATCTTGAAGCGCAGATGCAGACCGTGATCGCGGCGTATCAGTGCGAGTGGAAATCGACGGTGGAAGATCCGGAGAAAGTGAAACGTTTCCGCCAGTTCGTCAACAGCGAAGCCAAGGACGAAAACATTCTGTTCGTTGAGGAGCGCGGCCAGATTCGTCCGGCTACGCAAGTTGAAAAATCTGACCTGATCGCCACCGCCTGAGCGCTGCTGTAAAGAGGAGACTGTTGAAATGAGTGATTTTTATAGCGCCTGTAAACTGAGCGATCTGGTCGAAAACAGTGGCGTCTGCGCGCTGATCAACGGCCAGCAAGTCGCGATTTTTTATCTGCCGAAAGAAACGCCCGCGGTCTATGTGCTCGACAACTGGGACCCGATCGGTGCGGCCAATGTGTTGTACCGCGGCATCCTCGGTGATGTGCAGGGCCAACTGGTAGTGGCGTCGCCGCTGTACAAGGAACACTTCAGCCTGACTACCGGTAAATGCCTGGAAAAGGATTACGCTGTGCGCGTGTGGCCGGTAGAAATCCAGGGCGACACGGTCAAGGTGCAGCAGCCGGCTTCGGCGACGACACAGGCCGCGTAATTCACGCAATGCGGAAGGCGGTTTGATGCCCGACATTCTTTCAACAGACAAGCTCACCAATACCACCTGTCCCTACTGTGGCGTCGGCTGCGGTGTGACGGTGCGTCAGCAGGATGCGCAACTGTTGCCGGTGGCCGGCGACGTAGCGCATCCGGCGAACATCGGGCGCTTGTGTGTGAAGGGGTCGGCGCTGCACGAAACACTCGGCGCAAAACGCCGGTTGTTGTATCCGGAGTTCGTTCATCCGGAGAAAGGCGGTCAGCGCGTAAGCTGGGATGCGGCGCTCGATACGATTGCTGAAAAATTGCGTGCAACCGTCGCGCAGCACGGACCCGACTCGGCGGCGTTGTATCTGTCCGGCCAGTTGCTGACGGAAGATTATTACGTCGCCAATAAACTGTTTAAGGGTTTTGTCGGCACCGCGAATGTCGATACCAATTCGCGGTTGTGCATGTCGTCGGCAGTGGCCGCACAAGTGCGCGCGTTTGGTGAAGATGCGGTGCCGGCGTGTTACGAAGATGTGGAAATTGCCGATCTGGTGATCCTGATCGGCTCGAACTCGGCGTGGGCGCATCCGGTGTTGCACCAGCGGTTGCTCAAAGCGAAACGCGAGCGACCGCAGATGAAGCTGGTCGTGATCGATCCGCGCCGCACCGAAAGTTGTGATCAGGCCGATTTGCATTTGCCGATCGCGCCGGGCGGCGATGCGTTTTTGTTTAGTGGTTTATTGAGTTATCTCGCGAACGAAAATATGGTCGATCGCGACTATGTTGAAAAGCATACCAACGGTTTTGAGGCAGCCATTGCCGTGGCGCGCCAGTCAGCTCCAGATCTGCACTCCACTGCGGATTTGTGCGGGCTGGACGTTGCGGCAGTGGCTCTTTTTTTTAGCTGGTTTGCCGAGACCGATCGTACGGTCACCTTATTTTCACAAGGCATCAATCAAAGTTCGAGCGGCACCGACAAGGGCAACGCGATCATCAACTGCCATCTGGCGACCGGTCGTGTCGGCAAGCCGGGTGCGAGTCCGTTTTCGATTACGGGTCAGCCCAATGCCATGGGCGGCCGCGAAGTCGGCGGCTTGGCGAATATGCTCGCCGTACACCGTGGCTTCGACGATACGTCGATCGCGGAAGTCGGCCAGTTCTGGAATGCGCCCAATATGGCGCGCGCACCGGGCTTAAAAGCCGTGCCGTTGTTCGAAGCGATCGAACGCGGCGACGTGAAGTTTTTATGGATACTCGCCACCAATCCTCTGGTGAGTTTGCCCGAAGCCGATCGCTGGCGGCGCGCGCTGGAAAAATGCGAGACGGTTATTGTTTCGGATTGCGTGCGCGATACCGATACCACGCAGCTCGCGCATATTTTATTGCCGGCCGTGGGCTGGGGCGAAAAAGACGGCACAGTTACCAATTCCGAGCGCTGCATTTCGCGGCAGCGCGCATTTCTGCCCGCCGCCGGTGAAGCCAGGGCCGACTGGTGGGCGCTGGCTGAAATCGGCAAACGCCTCGGTTTTGAATCGGCATTTGGTTTTCGCAATGCGCGCGATGTGTTTGTCGAATACGCGGCGCTCAGCGGCATTAATCGCGATTCGCCGTTGCAATTTGATATCAGCGGGCTCGCGACATTAAATGATGAACACTACGAAACGATGGCGCCGCTACAATGGCCCGTGCGTACAGATGCACCGAACGATGATTCGCAGCGCCTGTTCGGTGATGGCCAGTTTTCAACGCCGGACCGCCGCGCGCGTTTTATCGCGGTGACGCCCGAGTGGCCACGAGAGTCACCACACTCTGCCGGCAGTGCCGAGACGCCATTTTTCCTGAATACCGGACGTGTCCGCGATCACTGGCATACGATGACGCGCACCGCAGAAAGCGAACGCCTCAATCGCCATCGCGCCGAGCCGTATGTTGAAATTCATCCGGATGATGCACGGGCTGACCGCGTTGCGAATGGCGATATCGTCGAGCTGAAAAACCGCCATGGATCGGTATTGCTGCGCGCGCGTATCGAAGAGGGGCAGCGCCGCGGCTCGCTGTTTGTGCCGATGCAC
>JBEVMI010000205.1:0-5444 GCA_040508685.1 Spongiibacteraceae bacterium | reverse complement strand
CTCGGCATTCAGGTGATACAGATTGCCGAACCACTCGTCGAAGCCATGTGCGGTAGGCAGGAATTCATTGCGGTCGCCAAGGTGGTTCTTGCCGAATTGTGCAGTGGCATAACCCTGCGATTTCAGGACTTCTGCCAGGGTCGGATCGACTTTCTGGATGCCGCGGGTGGAGCCGGGAATACCGATGGTCGTCATGCCGGTGCGAATCGGCATCTGCCCCATGATGAATGCCGCGCGACCGGCGGTGCAGCTGGGCTGTCCGTAGTGATCGGTAAATAACGCCCCGGTCTTGGCAATCGAATCGATATTCGGCGTGCGCCCCATCATGCCGTGCGTATAGGCACCGAGATTCCACATGCCGATGTCGTCGCCCCAGATCACCACGATGTTGGGTCTCTTTGCGTCCGCGGCCAGCGCGGACGGCGATGCCGCCAGCGTAGCCGCAGCAACGATAATCGCTGTCAACGTTTGCTTTACGAGCAGTAATTTACGCATCTCCTGACTCCTCTGATTTAGGGAACCGCTGATGAAGCTGCTGCGCTCTTGTAATGAGCGAAAGGCTATGGCGCGCTGAACGAAAACACCTTGTTCCAATCTTTCTTCATATCGACAACGTTCCAATTTTTTGAGACCGCGACATCGAGCGCCTTGTCGAGCTTGCCGATAGGCGAGGTGCGGTCGTAAGCCCATTCGCGCTCCGCATCGGTGTGTCGCACCAACCCGATAAAATGCAGGCCCTTACCGGCGGCAGTCCATTCCAGCATTTGCAGATCACCGTCGGAATTGCCAAACGCTAAAATGGGACGACGTCCAATAAATCGATTAATACCAACCGGCTTGCCGGGACCGTCGTCGATGAATTCCACCTTCGGCTGTTTGATCAAAATGGGTTTGCCATCGCGCATTTCAAATTTCGCGACAATGCTCGATCCCACCACTTGTTCAGGCGGAATGCCGTACACGCTTTCGGTAACCGGGCGCATGAATTCGACGCCGCCACCCGACACGATAAAAGTCTTGAAGCCGTTCGCCCGCAGGTACTTCAATAACTCGAGCATCGGCTGATAAATCAGTTCGGTATACGGACGCTTGAATTTCGGGTGTTTCGCGGTGTTCAGCCACTCGTGCACGATCTGATTGAATTCGTCGGTGGTGATGCCGGCATGCGTCGCTGCAACGATTTCGAGCAGGGCTTTTTCACCACCGGCAGCCAGCGCCTTCATATCGTTGGCGAGCACGGCGGCATACGGCTGCTGGGTTTTCCATTCGGGATGTTGTGGCGCCATGGCCTTGAGGCGATCGAAGGCAAATAACACCTGAAAATACGCGGGCTGCTCTGCCCACAACGTGCCGTCGTTGTCGAATACAGCGATGCGATCCGCCGGCTCGACAAAATTCTTCGAGCCGGTGGTGTTCGTTTCTTTTACAAATTTGACGATCGCCTGTTTTACCGCACCGTCATTCCAGGAAGGCAAATCGTCCGCGCCGGCAAAATTCACAAACAGAAAACACGCAGTGAGCGCAGTCCATCGAATAAAAATATGCCGCCGGCGTGAATTTCCGCTCATGACTTTATCCTCATCAGTTGTTTTTCGTGATCATCTTCCTGTCATCGCCGGCGTTTTTTGTTGTTGATGCCGATTGCTGTTTTTCCCAATCGGATTGCGAAATCACCAGCCGAAAGCCGATATGCGACATCGGGTTGTACGGGTCATTGCCACGTCGGGCACTCGGTCGATAGCTGCTGCAATATTCTTCGTCGCAGAGAAAGGAGCCACCGCGAATAACCCGGCTTGGTGCGTTGGCTGGTGCGCTGCGGGTTTCGCCGTCGTAACTGTCGACAGGTCCGCGTGGATCGATGGCGACGCCTGGTTCCGCTGCCAACGCTTTCGCTTGTAACTGAAAGGCATCGGAGCGATACCAGTCGGCAACCCATTGCCACGCATTGCCCGCCATGTCGAAAAGGCCATACCCATTCGCAGGAAATTTGTCGACCGCAGTGGTACCGGCGACACCCAGCGTTTTGGTTTTAACGACAGGGAATTGGCCCTCGAAGGTATTCGCCATGCGTTTGCCGTCGGGAGCACGTTCGTTACCCCAGGAATAGCTGGCCTTGTCGAGACCGCCGCGCGCGGCCATTTCCCATTCGGCTTCGGTGGGCAAACGTTTGTGCACCCATTGCGCATACGCCTGCGCGTCTTCGTACGAAACCTGTACGACAGGGTGATCGTCTTTGCCGTCGATCGTGCTTTCCGGACCTTGCGGGTGCCGCCAGTTCGCACCCGGCACAAAACGCCACCACTGCGACCAGTCATCGAGCGGTACCGGTTCCGGCGTGCCGACAAAGACCATTGCGCCGGACACAAGATTTTCATCCGGCGGTTTGGGCGTACCGGGAAATAACTGTGACTTCAGCGTTTCCCAATCGGGCTTGCGCTCTGCCGTCGTGATATAGCCAGTCGTTTCAACAAATTTACGGAACTCGGCGTTGGTGACATGGTGTCGATCCATCCAGAAAGGTGCGAGCTTGACGCGATGCAGCGGCCGCTCGTTCGGGCGCGACATACGTTGATCGTTGCCCATATCAAATTCGCCGCCTGGAATCAGCACCATGCCGGCGGGCGAACGCAAGCCGAAAACAGAATTGGATTTATCGACACCGAACGCAGCTATCAGCCCCAGACCAATCGTTGTTGCGATGACAACCACCACAACAACCTTCAGGGCTGGAGCGGCGGACGAGATTGAATTAAGGAACGTAGAAAATGCGGAAATGACGGGCCGGTTTTTGGTTTGCATAGCGCGACCATCCTTTGCGGCTGTTTGCCAGACGATCGAGATCGTCGCGATGGGTGCCGTATATAAAATTCCGACGCAACATATGCCGTTCTCCCGCTGAAAAATATAGGCCTTTGGTCCAATAGCAGCTCTACGTGGCGATCCGTATTGTCAACCAAACTGAGCATCAACCCCTTCAGAGCCGAAGCGCGCAAGGCACGATCAATTAGATAACGGCACGTCGGCCGGACTCGTAACCGATAGTTGCGGGCAGAGGAGGTGCAACCATGAAACCTGCCCTGCTCGAACGGCTGGGACGTGTCGCGCCAGGAATACCCGCGCTCGCGCACTACCGACGCGATGATCTGTCGCACGACATCGCCGCCGGTCTCGCGGTGGCCGCAGTGGCGTTGCCTGTCGGCGTGGCCTACGCCCAGCTTGCCGGCTTCGCGCCCGCCATCGGACTTTATTCCAGTATTTTTCCGCTACTCGCTTATTTTCTGTTTGGCACTTCACGGCAGCTGATCGTCGGCCCCGATGCAGCCACCTGCGCGCTGGTTGCCGCCACTGTCGCGCCACTCGCCGCTGGCGATCCGCAGGCTTATCTGACGCTGTCGGCGTTGCTGACCTTGTGCGCCGGACTGTTCTGCATCGCCGCGAGTTTTCTCAAACTCGGCGCGCTCGCAAACTTTCTGTCGCGGCCGATCCTGGTCGGATTTCTCAACGGCGTGGCGATCAGCATCGCCCTCGGCCAGTCGGGAAAACTGTTTGGCTTCGCGATCGAGCACAAAGGCATCCCGCGCGTCACCATCGAAATCTACAACAAGCTCGCCCTGATCCACTGGCCGACCTTTGCGGTCGGTTTGTTTGCCTTCGCGGTGTTGCTGCTGGCGCCGCGACTGACACGACGCCTGCCCGCGGCATTGATCGCCATGGTGCTGGCCGGTGCCGCCGTGGCCCTGCTGAACCTCGAAGCCATGGGCGTCGCCACGCTCGGGCTGGTGCCGGCGGGACTGCCGCCGATCGGTCTGCCCGCTGCTGCCCTGCAGCTGCTCGACGACAATCTGGAAGACATCCTCGGCGCCGCCGCGGGCATTGCGCTGATCAGCTTTTCGAGTGCGATGCTGACGGCGCGCAGTTTTGCTGCGAAAAATCGCTACGACATCGACGTCGATCGCGAATTTGCCGCGCTCGGCGCCGCCAATATCGCCTCGGCTTTCTCGCAGGGTTTTGCCATTTCCGGCGCCGACTCGCGTACCGCGATGAACGATTCGAGCGGCGGCCGCACCCGCGTCGCCGGCCTGGTGGCGGCCGCGGCGATCGCACTCGTGCTGATGTTCCTGACAGCACCACTGCAATACGTGCCGGTGGCGGCATTGGGGGCCGTGCTGATCATCGCCGCGCTGTCGTTGTTCGACCTCGCGTCGCTGCGTCACTTCTGGATGATCAGCAAAACCGAACTGGCGATCTCGCTCATCGCCACCGCCGGCGTCATCCGTTTCGGCGCGATCAAGGCCATCCTGTTCGTGGTAGTGCTGTCGCTGCTGCGATTCGTGCAGGTGGTCGCACGCCCGCGTACCGAAGTGCTGGGCACTATCCCGGGCGTGCAGGGATTTCACTCGCTGGATCGCCACCGCAATGCCGCCGCTTTACCGGGGCTCGTGATGTTCCGTTTTAACGGGCCGGTCGTGTTTTTCAATGCGGATTATTTCAAGCGCGAGGCCCTGGCTGCCGCCGGCCGCGAAGGCGAGAGACTGTGCTGGTTTGCGCTCGACATGATTCCCATCAACCAGCTCGACATCACCGGCATCGACGCGGTGATCGAACTCGAAGCCGAACTCACACGCCGCGGCGCGGCGCTCGTGCTGGCGGGACGGCGCGAGGAAATCGCCCAGTATTTCGGGGCACGCAATCTGCCCCGGCTGGTGTCCGCCGACCGCCATTTCACGACGCTGCGCAAGGCGCAGCGCGCCTACTGCGAAGCGATGGCGATTGCCGACCGCAACAGCGAGCCGGCTACCGGTGACGGCGGCGACGAAGTGGTGAATTAATCAGCCAGCCGCGCGCGCAACGGCCTGCAAAAAAAAGCAGATAACCACATACTCGGCCCCACTGCCGCAGCGCACATCGACTCGATTGTTTACCGATTTTTATGACTGACTCTTGGCCACCCAATCAAAAGACATCCAACAAAATGGCGCCCGACCCAATGGCACCCATCGCCAGCGAGCCCGGCCGCCTGACGCGCCCACCGGCACCCATCGGCTGGCAGCGCTGGGTGCCCGGCGTACAGATGATCCGCCGCTACCAGCCGGCGTGGCTCATCAGCGATCTCAGCGCGGGGCTGGTATTGACCAGTATGTTGGTCCCGGTGGGTATCGCCTATGCGCAGGCGTCCGGTGTGTCCGGTATTTATGGCCTGTACGCCACCATCATTCCACTGCTGGTCTACGCCCTGTTCGGCCCCAGCCGGATTTTGGTGCTGGGGCCGGATTCATCGCTGGTCGCATTGACCCTCGCCGTGGTGCTGCCACTGTCGCTGGGCGATCCGGCGCGGGCGATTGCACTGGCGAGCATGATGGCGGTGGTCTCCGGCACGGTGTGCATTCTGGCGGGATTGTTGAAGCTGGGATTTATCACGGAGCTGCTGTCGAAACCGATTCGCT
>JBEVMI010000072.1:0-6758 GCA_040508685.1 Spongiibacteraceae bacterium | reverse complement strand
CGATGGCGCCTTTGAACATGGCCGCCATGAAGTTGAGCGATAAATTCAACGACAACTGTTGCGGCAACACTTCCAGCGTACCGGTGACGCCGCTGCCATCAATGTGCAGCGTGTCACCGCGCCATTGCGCCTGGATGCCGTATTTTTTGGTGAGGCCGTCGAGCGCCAGCTCGGCGGCATTTTTAGCCGCGTCGTGCGACAAATGGTGCGCACGCTGAATTGCAATCGTACTCGTACTCATGACTTTCTCTGGTCAATTTATTTGTAGGCGGCGTCTCAGGGCAATTCTTCAAACAATTTGCGCAGTCCGCCGCCCCATGCCGTGCGCAGCGAGCGGAAATACTCATCGTCTTCAGCGATCCGGTCGATCTGCAATTCGAAGCTGTCCTCGCGATAACGCGCGAAATCCAGTGGCATGCCCACCGAAATATTCGACTTGATGGTCGAGTCGAACGAAATCAGCGTGCATTTGGTCGCGCGCTCAAGCGGCGTATCAAAGGAAATGATCCGGTCGAGAATCGGCTTGCCGTATTTGGATTCGCCGATCTGGAAATACGGTGTGTCTTCCGTTGCCTCGATGAAATTGCCCTGCGGATACACATGGAACAGCCGCGGACGTTCGCCGGCGATCTGACCACCGAGCAATATATTGCAGCCGAAATCGACGCCCTGGCACTGCTGGCCGTGATGTTCGCTGCGCAGGATGACGTCGCTGATGGTGTCGCCGATCAGCTGGGCGGCGCCGAACATCGAGGTGACGGAGTAGAGGTTAGGCGTATCTTCGTGTCGCGTGCCTTCGCACAGATGACCGATGACGCTCTGTGCTGTCGCGAGATTGCCGGAGGTGAGCAGCACCAGCGAGCGTTCGCCGCGGCGTTCGAAAATATGCATCTTGCGAAAAGTAGCGATATGGTCGACGCCCGCGTTGGTACGGGTGTCGGAAACAAAGACCAACCCTTCCTTGAGTCGCATGGCCACACAATATGTCATTACGGCATTACCTATGTCAGTGCCCAAGGCCCAGTTGCGGGGCCTACAACTGCGGTGGGCATTGATCCTGTTCAGGGGCCGCACACTCTGCCGTCCGGGGGCGCGCGAGTCAATCAGGGAGAATACGCAGAGGCAGGTTCTGCTGAAGCTAGAGCTTCTCGATATAGCGCGACAGCAGGTCCAGCTTGGCCGGATCATCATCGACGAAACGGATCATCAATTTGATCACCGCGGGATCGATCCGGTTCTCGCCGGCCTGCAGGCTGTGAACATAGCCGTTGAGACGGGCGACATCGCCGCCGTCGTTGCCGACGATCGATATGACCACCGGGTCCAGCAGCGCAGGCATCTGATCGCCGCGTTTCATCGCGCCGTTGAGCATTTGCAGCGAGATATCCTTGATCACGCAGGTGGTCGAAAAGCCGGCGAAATTGAGCTGGGCCTGGCCGCGGGCCACCGTCTTGGGTGGCGCGGGACGGGACGGTGTCGCCGGTGTTGGCTGTCCCAGTAGGGCTGAAAATTGTGCCGCCGGCTTGTCGGCAGCCGCAGCCGGAATCACGCGGTTGGCGCTCCCGCCTCCGGTCAGTACGGCAATGCTGGCGCCGGCGATGCCCTGGGTCTGGCCGCTGCTCCTGGGGGCTTCGGCCGTGCGGCCGGCGCGGCCCAGCACCTTGTTGATCTTGGAAAACAGGGTTTCCGGCTTGAAGGGTTTGCCGAGATATTCGCTGACGCCGGCCTGTACGGCCTTGACGATAAAGTCGCGTTCGCCGCGGCTGGTGACCATGATCAGCGGCAGCGTGCTGTGTTGCGGGTGTGCGCGCAGCCAGAGCAGAAATTCCTCGCCGGTCATCTCCGGCATTTCCCAGTCGCACAGGATCAGGTCAAAACGCTGGGTTTTCAGCGCCACCTGCGCTTTCAGCGCGCTCGGCACGTCGGTGACCTGGCAGCCGGGAAAGCCGTCGCGCAGCTGTTTTTTCAGCAGGTCGCGGATAAAGGTGGCGTCGTCGACCACGAGAAATTTCAAAGGCTGCATGCCGGCTCCGTCGTGGGCCTGATTACTGGGTAGGGATCACCGGCAAGCTTAGTTGAGGATTGCGGGCGCCGCCCGCAGGGGGAGTCAGTCGTCAGAGCTGGGCGCGCAGCGCCAGGTCGAGGTCGCGCGGGATCAGATAGAAGGGTTCGTCGCCGGGATGCCAGAGCGGAATCGGTTCCAGACATTGCAGCCACAGCGGATTGAGGTTGTAACGCTCCAGCCAGCTGCGCAGCGCGAGGTAGGGTGAACCGTCGAACCAGTCGCGATCGACTTCCGCGAACAGAAACACGAACGGCAGGATGGCGAGGTCGGCCAGCGTTTCTTCGGCCCCGACCAAAAACCCCATGCGGGCGATACGCGCCTCCAGTTGTGCCAGAAAAATTTCCGCTTCGACGCGGTAGTGTTCGCGGCCGCGACTGGGGTAACGGCTGGCGTACTGATAACAATGGCTGGCGCTGGCGAAGGGCCCGTCGATGGTTTCGATCAGATTGGTGATGGACTGCTGGCGCATCCGGGTTTCGGGCCACAATGTCAGTTGCGGGCGGCGACTGATGGCCCACTGAATCATGTCGTGGCTGTTGTCGAGCAGGCGGCCGGGTAGTTGCAGCAGCGGCAGCTGGCTGACAGTGGGCAGGGGATTATCCGGATCGATCTCGCGAATTTCGCAGCGCAGCCGCGCATATAAAAATGCCAGCCGTGCACGCAACGAATGGGCGCAGTGTGAGCTGCTGTAGAGAACCGGTACCACCACTTTCGACAACTCTCATCCGGGCCAACATCAACATACAGAAGAGGCCGGACAACTGCGAGCGACCCCTTTTTTCATTTCAGTTTGCGAGCCGCTTCGTCAAGAGGCTTTTCATTCATGGCAAATCTTTTCTGGTAAATCATCTCTGGTGAAAACCCAATCGCGATCGCGGCTGAGCGCGGCGTTGAAACGATAACCGTCAACTGCAAAATCTTTCAGATCGTCAATGGCTTCAATGCGGTTTTTGACAATATACGCACTCATTAATCCGCGCGCTTTTTTCGCAAAGAAACTCACGATCTTGTAAGCGCTGCCCTTACGCTCCTTAAAGTGCGGTGTGAGCACAGTGCCAGCAAGTTGTTTCGGACGGACGGCTTTGAAGTACTCCTCGGAGGCGAGATTGATCAGCACCGGCTTTTTCATTTTCGCCAATTCCAGATTCAACGCGTCGGTGACTTGATCGCCCCAGAATTCATATAAATTGCGGCCGCGCGGGTTGGGCAACGTGGTGCCCATTTCCAGCCGGTAGGCCTGCATCAAATCCAGTGGTTTCAGCAGGCCGTACAGCCCCGACAGAATGCGCAGGTGTTTTTGCGCATAATCGAAATCCGCTTTGGCAAAACGGTCGGCGTCGAGCCCGGTGTAGACATCGCCTCGAAATGCGAGCAATGCCTGCTTGGCATTGGCGGGCGTGAACGCCGGTGTCCACTCCTGGAAACGTTGCCAGTTGAGTTCGCCGAGTTTGTCGCTGATACCCATCAGCGTACTGATCTGCGTGGGGTCGTATGTACGCAGGATGGTGATCAATTCCTGCGACCGGTCGAGAAATAGCGGCTGGGTGAATCTTTTCAGCGGTGACGGTGTGTCGAAATCGAGCGTTTTGGCAGGTGAGATCACTATCAGCATTAAACAATCCGGAATTAAAAGGATTACGCGTCGGCTGCCGGTGGCCATGCGCGACGAATGATGGCAACACAATCGGTGTGCACCGGCAGTGTGCCATAAGCGAAACCGCCCTCGCGTTTAATTCGGGTTTCGATAAAGGCGACGGCAACGGCGGGAATGCTGTAACGCGACAACAACAGCCCCTGAATTACCACGGCCATCGTTTCCACCAGCCAGCGCGCCTGCATGGCCGGGGGTTCGGTTTGCGCCAGTACCTGCTCGATCGCGGCGACGCGCGCAGCGATGTGGGCATCGGTCGCGGCGGCTTCGCGCAGCAAGGTGCGCAGTGCGCTCGCCGCCAGCGTATCGCGCTGCAACGCGCGCAATACGTCGAGACAGATGACGTTGCCCGATCCCTCCCAGATATTATTTAAGGGCGCTTCGCGATACAGCCGCGGCAACATCGATTCTTCGATATAACCTGCACCACCGAGACACTCCAGCGCTTCGGCGATGTGTTGCGGCGCGCGCCGATTGGTCCAGTATTTGCCGATGGCGACCAGCACCCGTGCCAGCGCCGCGCTGACATCGTTGGTACCCGCGTCGTCATACGCGTGTGCAATATGCAGTGTCAGCACCAGCGCGGCTTCCGCTTCAATGGCGAGATCGGCCAGCACGTTGCGCATCAGCGGCTGCTCGATCAGGCGCTGACCGAAAGCGCGGCGATGCAACGTGTGATGTGTGGCCTGCACAAAAGCCTGGCGCATCAAAGCCGCCGCGGCGACACAGGTATCGAGGCGGGTGTGATGCACCATGTCGATAATGGTTTTGACACCGTCGCCGGGATACCCGAGCAGCCATGCGAAAGTGTCGTGATATTCGATTTCCGCCGATGCATTACTGCGATCGCCGAGTTTGTCTTTAAGGCGCTGGATAAAAATTGGATTGCGCGTCGCATCCGGACGCCAGCGCGGCACCATAAAACAGCTGAGGCCTTGGGCTGTTTGCGCCAGCGTAAAAAAGGCATCGCTCATCGGCGCCGAACAAAACCATTTGTGGCCGAGCAAGGCATAACTGCCGTCGCCCTGATCGAGGGCACGGGTGGTGTTGGTGCGCACATCGGAGCCGCCCTGTTTTTCCGTCATCGCCATGCCGAAGGTCAGCGCGGATTTTTCGGCGGGCGGCAGGCACTGCGGGTCGTAATCGTTGGCCAATAATTTCGGCAGCCACAATGCGGCGAGATCGGGGCGGCGGCCCAGAATCGGCACCGCGGCGTAGGTCATCGTCAGCGGGCAGCAGACGCCGGCTTCGCACTGCACCAGCAGATATTCGAGCGCCGCATGGGCGACGTGGCCGCCGCGCGGTTCGGTGGTAATCCAGGCGATGCTGTGAATGCCGGCATCGAGCCCCGCGGCCAGCAGCGTGTGATACGCCGGATGGAATTCGATCTGGTCGATACGCTGACCGTAACGGTCGAAGGTTTTTAATTGCGGGAGATGACGATTGGCGAGATCGGCGGCGTTCAGCAGTTCGGCACTGCCGGTGCGGGCGCCGAAATCCAGCAGCTGCGCGTGCGCCCAGCCCGCGCCCTCGCGGTGAACGCCCGCTGCCAGTGCGCTGTCGAGTGCAAACGAACTGATGTTTTCCAGCGGGGGCGGTTGATTGTCGACGCGGTGGGTCGGCAATTGGGCAAGCGGATCGCGGTAGCTCATGGGGCAGTCTTCAATGGCGCGCGGTAACGAAGCCCCAGACTACTCCTGGTGTGTGTTATCTCGCTATCGGAGCACCGTCGCGCCAGCGGGCACCCCCATCACGGCGCCAGCAAATCGTCCCACCACGCCAGCGTTTCGCCGTCTTCGCCGTAGACATTGCCGTACGACCAGGTGGCGGTGTCGGCCGGAACCCAGGTCGCAAACACTTGTTCGATCTCGCTAAAACCAACGGCAACATGGATCGAGTAGGCGAGGGCGCGCGGACTGCTGATATCGAGGCGGCCGCCGAGACGTTCGACCGCGGGGGTGAGTTCGTCGGCAATGATTTCGATCGGATCGCGGCTGAATACGCGCACGCATAATTGTCCGCTGCGCACGCGCATGCGGAACTTGCCCGGATTGTTGCGCAACAATTCGATGCAATCGCCGCGCGCGCAGCCGCCGACGAATAGCGGCGATTGCAATAACCAGAATTGATTGGCGGTGTCGCTGGGTACGGCCGGCAGACGTTCGATCACGGGCTGGCCATTGGGGTGACGGCCGGCAATCAATTCGAGAAAAACGGTTTCGGTTTCAGGCATGGAGGTCTTCGGGACGTGGTTATAATTCGCGAAGTTTACCCAATGCGCGAACGGCAATGTCATCGAATCTTTACGCACCTGTCATGGCGCTGCTGGCGCTGATCACCGGCGGCTATTTGCTCGCCATCGGCCTCGGCTGGCATACACCGCGAATGCGTCGACAAATCTCGGCCGCTGCGCTGGCCAAACTGCGCTTATGGGGTAAAGTAGCCGGCGTGGCGTCTTTGTTGCTTGCAGTTTTTTATCTGATGGCAACCTTTGCCCTCGTGAACAGTTAAGCCGATGTGACAAGCCAACCCCATAACGATTAAATCCTTTCAAGGTTATTCCATGAGCGAAGTTGATATCGACGACACCCCGATGCCCCGCGGCCAACTTTCATTGCAAACCGTGGCGATGCCGCGAGATACCAATGCCAATGGCGATATTTTCGGCGGCTGGCTGGTTTCGCAAATGGACCTCGCGGCGATGGTGGCGGCAACACGCGTCGCGGGTGGTCGCGCCGTAACGGTCGCCATCAACGGCATGGCGTTTTATACGCCGGTGCACGTCGGCGCCGTGGTCACCTGCTATACCGAAGTGCTCGAAGTCGGTCGCAGTTCGATCCGCATCAATGTCGAAGCGTGGATCACTGCCAAAGACAGTTTCGATCAGGTCAAAGTTACCGAAGGCGAATTTGTTTTTGTCGCCATCGACCAGAAAGGCCGCACCCGGTTGGTCCAGGCCAAGGTCTGATTTGCTGTTCAGGCGCGCCAATCTCGTTAACCAGATCGCAAGAAAGTCCGCACAAAAAAAGAGCCGGCACTGCA
>JBEVMI010000175.1:0-4585 GCA_040508685.1 Spongiibacteraceae bacterium | reverse complement strand
ATACGGCGCAGTTGTGGCGTCAATTGACCCGGCGAGCGCAGCAATTCCATGAATAGCCGCGTGTTGCGCGGGTCGTTGCGGAAGTCGTCGTCGATCAGATGCAGATAATCGTGAATCAGGCGGATGGTCGCGGCGCGGATGCCGCTGATCTGTTCGTTCTGCGCGGTCAGCAGAAAAATTTCGAGCAGGGCCGACGGCGTTTTGTCGAAGACCTTGTCGTTGGTGACCTCGATATAGCTGTTGCGCACGCGAAAACGCGGATTCAGCACCATCACGTTTTCGGGCTCGCAGGCGCGCAGGATGGCCTCGTCGAAATGTTGCATCAGCACTTCGTTCAATTCGCCGAGTTGCAGTGCCCAGCGGTAGTACACCTGCATGAAACGTTCGACGCCGAGACGATTGGTGTCGTCTTCGTAGCCGAACATTTTCGCCAGTGTGCGCTGATGGTCAAACAGCAGGCGGTCTTCTTCGCGCCCAGCGACCAAATGCAGGCCGTAGCGCACGCGCCACAGGAAATCCTGACCGTTCAAGAGCAGATTCATTTCTTCGCGCGACAGAAAACCGCGTTCGAGCAATTCTTCGAGGTGGTGCGCGCCGAAATGGCGTTTCGCCACCCAGCCGATCATCTGGATATCGCGCAGCCCTCCCGGCGAACTTTTTACATTCGGTTCGAGGTTGTATTCGGTGTTGCCGAATTTGCGGTGGCGTTCGATCTGCTCGTCCCACTTGGCGCGGAAAAAATCGCGGCTCGGCCACAATTGTTCGGAGCCCGTGGCTGCCATCAACGCGGCATAACGTGCGGCGGGGCCGGCCAATATGCGCGATTCCATCAGATTGGTGGCAACGGTGATGTCGGCAGTGGCGGCTTCGACGCATTCGGCCAGCGTGCGCACGCTGTGGCCAATATTCAGGTTGAGATCCCACAGCAGCGTGATGAATTGTTCGGTGGCGTCGTGGCAGCGCACGGCGCAGTCGTCGGGCAGCAGGATCAACAGATCGACGTCGGAGTATGGATGCAGCTCGCCGCGACCGTAACCGCCAACGGCGATGAGCGCGATATCCGTGCTGGGCCATGGATGCCGTTGCCACAGCAATTGCAGCAGGGCGTCGATAAAACTCGAACGCAGATGCACCAGATCGCGAATGTTGTCGCCGCGGCGAAAGCTGTCGTCGAGATGGCTCGCCGCGTGTGCGATGGCTGCTTTTAATACCGGCACGGTTTTGCCGTTATCCAGTTGTCCGCACAGATTGCCGGCATCGAAAATATCGGCGGGCAGCGCGGGGCGGGGCGGGGAAATCGGCATGGCATGGCTCTAAATGGTGTGAAAGATCGCTCGCTTAGTGGTTCAGCTCGGGTTCGTCGTTCCGTCGCGTCAATACTTCCACGCCGTCACGCGTCACCACCAACTGGTGTTCCCATTGCGCGGACAGGCGGCCATCCTTGGTGGTGACGGTCCAGCCGTCTTTGGGATTGAGTTTTACGTGGCGTTTGCCGGCGTTGATCATCGGTTCGATAGTGAAGACCATGCCCTCCCGCAGTTCCAGTCCGGTGCCCGCGATGCCGTAATGCAGTACTTGCGGCTCTTCGTGAAAAACCAGGCCGATGCCGTGGCCGCAGTATTCGCGTACCACCGAATAATAGTTGGCTTCGGCGTGCTGCTGGATCACGGCGCCGATATCGCCCAGATGTGCGCCGGGTCGGACTACGGCAATCGCTTTGTACAGGCATTCCTGTGTGACCTTGCACAGGCGTTCGGCGTGGCCGAGCGGCGTGCCGACATGGAACATCGCGCTGGTGTCGCCGTGGTATCCATCCTTGATGACGGTGATGTCGACATTGACGATGTCGCCGTCTTTCAGCACGCGTTTTTCCGACGGAATACCGTGGCACACCACCTCGTTGACCGAAGTGCAGATCGATTTGGGGAAGCCGTGGTAGTTCAGTGGAGCCGGTATGACCTTTTGCACATTCACCATGTAATCGTGGCAGATGCGGTCGATTTCGGCGGTGTGCATGCCCGGCTCGATATAGGGTTGGATCATCTCCAGCACTTCGGCGGCGAGCCGTCCGGCGACGCGGAGCTTCTCGATTTCATCCGCGGTTTTGATGGTAACTGTCATGAGCGGTTCAAGTACCTGAGCTGTTTAGTAGGAGACGCCGGCTTGGGCGTCGGCGATTGTAAACCAGCCGCACCGGTTAGCGGCATTTGCACCGCAGCTGCCCGCAGGCGCTGGCGCGGAGTCTCAGTTGATACTTATTTTAAAAATGTCTCAACATAAGATACTTTTATATAAATCGTAAGTGCGACCTGCGCGACGTCGCCGCCGATACGCCTGGTCGCCGATGTGCTCGGCGTACCGCCGCACGACCGTCAGCGCCTTTACGACTGGGCCAACGCGATGTTTGCTCGGTGTGCCGCAGGTCATCGCCAACGGCCCGAAGGGTTCGCGCCTGATCGTCGAAGTCGCCGAGGCGGAGTGGCAGGGCGAGCGCCTGCAAGCAAAACAGCTCGTCGCACCCTCCGGCGACTGGGCATTGGTCAGTCATGAAGGTACATTGTCGATCGACGTGCGCGCGACGCTGGAAACCGACGATGGCGCGACCATCTTCGTTGCGTACCAGGGCCGCTCCGATTACACCAAGGCCGGCGCCGCACCGATCATTACTGCGCCGCTGTTTGAAACCAGTGATCCGCGTTATCTGTGGCTGAATAAGGTGCAGGCGATTGCGCACGGCCGCTCCGAAGGCATGGGCAAGCTGGTCTACGACATTTACGAGATTCAATGATTGATGGCGAGCGGTGATTGATGGGATACCCGAAGCATGCCTAAAAAATCACCGCCGAGGCGTGTCGTTGCTGTCGACGATAAAACCGCAACAACAGGCGACGACGTTATCCAGCGCGTTATCGATGCGGCGGCGATCTGTGTCGATCGTATTGGTCTCGACGCAACCACTGTCGACGACATCGCGCGCGAGGCCAGCGTTTCCCGCGCGACGTTGTATCGCCGCTTTGGCAATCGCGAAGAAATTCTCGCCGAGCTGTTGCGGCAACAGGCGCGACCCTACGTCGAAAGCAGCATCACCATGATGTTTGAACCGGTCACGCTGGGGCGGCGCATCGAGGTCAGCACGATGTACGCGGTGATGGAAATGCCGCGCAACCGCTGGCTAAAGGCGATGTTCGAAAGCGGCATCCAGCGTTCGAATTTTGCATTGATTCGTTCCGTCTACCAGCAATTCTCCACGGTCACGTTATTGCCGGCACTGGATGCTGCACGCCAGAGCGGTGAGCTGCGCGTTGGTCTGGAGCTTCAGGAAATTTCCGACTGGCTGCTGCGCGAATTTATTTTGCTGGTGAGCGACGGTCCTTGGCAGGAGGAAAAGCTGCTGCGCCGCATCCGCCGGTTTATTTTGCCGGTGCTGATCGTCGAGGTCCCCGCTCCCGTCACACCGAAGGCGCTTGCACGCGATGTGGAGTCAACCGAAACGCGTATGGCCCGACTGGAACAACGCATGATAGAAATGCAGCAAATGCTCGCGCTGATCCGCAGCGATCTGCATCCGGCCGGACGCAGCGGCGGCACTTGAAAATCGCAACGCCGCTTATGTGCGGATTTGCATGTGTGCCGATTAACAGGTTAGCTAATTCAAAAGTTCACCGATTTAAGAGAAGAGAGTTGTAATGCCTACCCTGATTTTTGTTGAGCACAATGGCAACAGCCGAGAAGTCGATGCCGCCATCGGCACGTCGGTGATGGAAGCGGCGGTCAACAACGGTATCGACGGCATTCTCGCGGAGTGCGGCGGCAGTTGCAGTTGCGCGACCTGCCATGTCTACGTCGATCCACAATGGGTCAGCAAATTGCCACCGCCCGAAGATCTCGAACAGGGCACTCTTGAAGGTGTGCGCGAGCCGCGCGACACCAGTCGCCTCAGCTGCCAGATCACCGTCGATTCGAGCATGGAGGGCGCGACCTTCCATTTGCCCGAGTGACAATTTTGATCGCCGTCGGGTCATGAATCTTCAACTGCGCGCGGTATTGCGGTATCCATCGGCGGTCCTGCTGCTGGTGCAGCTCGCAGGCGTGCTGCTGTATCCATTGATGGAGCAGGCTGCGGAAAGTCGCGCCTATTTCGGCGTGTTCGGCGTCGTGGTGCTGGGATTGGCATTGCGGATGGTGCGCAAAACGCCGGGCGTCACCTGGATCGCATTGTTGTTGGCTTCGTCGGTGGTGGCGTTAGCCATCGCCAATGTCGCAATGCAAAACCCGACGTTGTTATTGATCATGGCGGCACTGGAAGCGGCATTTTATTTTTATGCGGCGGGCTGCCTGATTGCGTACATGCTGCAGGACGATCGCGCCACCACGGACGAATTGTTCGCCGCCGGTGCCACGTTCACGTTGCTCGCCTGGGCATTTGCCTATGTCTATATGGTGTGCCAGCTGTTGAGTCCCGCCAGTTTTATCGTGCAGACGGAAACGTCGCTGGCGCGCAGCTGGATGGAATTGTTGTTTCTCAGTTTCACCTGCCTGTCCGGCGTCGGCCTCGGCGATATCATGCCGCTGCGGCCGATGGCGC
>JBEVMI010000133.1:0-8046 GCA_040508685.1 Spongiibacteraceae bacterium | reverse complement strand
CTCCGACTACCCGCCCGAACAGCTGCGTCCCGCCCTCGCCGTGCTCGATATCAGCCCGGCACTGCCGCTGCGCCTGCTCAATCTGCTGCGCTGGGCTGCCGACTACTATCACCACCCGCTCGGCGAATGCTGGCAGCAGGCGCTGCCCGTGCTGCTGCGCAAAGGCGAAGACACCACCGCGAGTCAGCGCGCCTGGCGATTGACCACGGCCGGACTGGCGCTGCCGGAAAACGCGCTGAAACGCGCGCCGCAGCAGCAACACGCGCTGGGCCTGCTATTGCGCGAGCAGACGATTGCCGAGTCCCACCTGCCTGCCCTCAATATAAAACGCGAGACGCTGCGGGCTCTGGCAACCCGCGGACTGGCGGAACGGATCGAGATCGCCGCGCTCGCATCAAGCGCGCCACCAATATTGCTTGCGGCAATGGCATTGACACCCACCGACGAACAACAGAGCGCGATCGACACCGTCGCCAAATCGTTCGGCAGTTTTCGATGCCACCTGCTGGACGGCGTCACCGGCAGCGGCAAGACCGAGGTGTATCTGCGCTTGATCGAAATGGCACTGGGGCGCGGCGAACAGGTATTGGTACTGGTGCCGGAGATCGGCCTGACGCCGCAGACACTGACGCGTTTTCAACAGCGCCTGCCGACACCGATCGCGGTACTGCACTCGGGACTGACCGATCGCGAACGCCTGAGTGCGTGGCGCCGCGCGCGCAGCGGTGAAGCTGGCGTCGTCCTCGGCACACGCTCGGCGGTATTCGCCGACTGCCCGCGCCTGGGCCTGGTCATCGTCGACGAGGAACACGACGGATCCTATAAACAGCAGGATGGATTTCGTTATCACGCCCGCGACGTCGCCATCAAACGCGCCGCCGACTGGGGCATTCCGATCGTGCTCGGTTCGGCGACGCCGGCGCTGGAATCGCTGCACAACGCACTCAGCGGTCGCTATAAACATTCGGTGCTGTCGGCGCGCGCCGGCAAGGCTACGCCACCGCGGATCGACGCACTCGATATTCGCCACCAGCCGATGACGGACGGCCTCGCTCCCGCCACGCTGCGCGCCATAAGCGAAACGTTAGGGCAGAAAAATCAGGCGCTGGTATTTCTGAATCGCCGCGGTTTTGCGCCGACGCTGCTGTGTCACGACTGCGGCTGGATCGCGCAATGCCGCCACTGCGACGCGCGCCTGACCGTGCATTCGCAGGAGCGCCGTCTGCGCTGCCACCACTGCGGTTTCCATCGCGCGATGCCGCATCGCTGCGACGATTGCGGCGGCAATCAACTGGAATTTCGCGGCCCCGGCACCGAACGCCTCGAACTGACGCTGACACAAAAGTTTCCAGACACGCCCGTCATTCGCATCGACCGCGACACCACCTCGCGCAAACACGCGCTGCGCGACAAACTCGAAGACGTGCACAGCGGCGAGCCGTGCATTCTGGTCGGCACGCAGATGCTGGCGAAGGGTCATCATTTTCCGGACGTGACGCTGGTGGTGCTGGTCGATATCGACGGCGGCCTGGTCAGCGCCGATTTTCGCGGCCCGGAAAAACTTGGCCAACTGCTGACGCAGGTCGCCGGTCGCGCCGGCCGTGCCGAAAAACCGGGGCGCGTGCTGATTCAAACGCACTACCCCGATCACCCGCTGCTCGCCAGCCTGTTGCGCGCCGGTTACGGCGAATTTGCGCGGCAATTGTTGGAGGAAAGACGCGCGCGCGGGCTGCCGCCCATGGCGCAGATCGCGCTGCTGCGCGCCGATTCCCGCCAGCTCGAAGAGGCCGAACAATTACTGGCAAATTTGCGCGCCGATTTGCAAGCCCATAGCCGCGACATTGAATGCATCGGCCCGCTGCCGGCCCCGATGAGCCGGCGCGCAGGCATGTTTCGCGCGCAATTGCTGCTGCGCGCGGCCAATCGCCCGGCGCTGCATCGCGCGCTGTTTCAGCTGTGTGCGCTGGCGGAAAACCATCCGCTGGCGCGCAAGGTGCGCTGGTCGATCGATGTCGATCCGGTAGATTTGAGCTGAATCGGCTCGTTGTTAAAATCCGCCGGGAAATTGATCACGGCAACAACCTGTGACAAGCTTCACAACAATTTGCCGCCCTTCATTATGATTAAGCCTGCAGCCAACACGGGACCGCTTGTGAAAACACTCCCCCTAAAAAAAATAACGAATCTGCTCCTCTCATCATTGCTGTTGTCGCTCACCCCGTTTGCCGTCAATGCCGCCGGCACCGACGAACTCTGGGAAATCACTACCACAATGGAAATGGCGGGCATGCCGATGGCAATGCCGGCGCAAACCAACAAATTCTGCAAACCCAAAGGCCAGGTGCAGAACGACCCGCTGCCCACCGATAAAAACAGCGACTGCGCGATGGTCGACATGCAACAAAGTGGCACCACCTCGCGTTTCAAAATGCGCTGCACCGGCAAACAGCCGATGACCGGCGAAGGGGAAGTTACGTATACCGGCGACAACAGCTACAGCGGCAAAATGCATATCGCCGGCAAGATGGAAGGTGAAGACGTAGACATGACGCAGACTTTCAGCGGCAAAAAGGTCGGGACTTGTACCTATGAAGACCTCGCCAAGAAAGCCGTCGCTCAACAACAGGCGATGACGGCCGATATGTGCAACAAGGCCATCGAAGAGGTTTCGCCGCTGGCGTTTGACGGCAAGACCTTCGGCACCATGTGCGACAGTTTCAAACCGAAATTCTGCACGCGCGTCAAAGATCTCGAAAAAACCATGCATACGACAACAGGTTATGCCGACACCCGTAAAAAGTATCCGGCCATCGGCGATGCCATGACGCTGTGCGCCATCAACCAGGCCGCGCTGTTGCCGGAACTCTGTCAAACGGCCCTGAAGGGCCAGGAGTGGGAATTCCTTGCCGCGAACTGCCCGGCGGAAACCAAAATCGCCGCGCAGGAGCATTGCGCAGGCCGTGACTATACTTCCGTCATGTCCGGTCCCTATGCCCCGTTGTGCCGCGCCTACGCACAGCAGATGACACCGGCGGAACGTGCGGCCGCGGCCGGCAAACAAAGCGTTCAGGACACGGTCAAGGACAGCGTAAAAGGCTCGCTGAAAAAGTTGTTGCCCTTTTAGGGCCTGTTAACACTAGTTTCACGACAGGTTATTTATGCCCGCTTTTATGAATCGACTGTTTTTAAGCGTGATGCTGGCCTTCGCGCCACTCGCGATCGCCGCCGACAACGTCGCCGGCCCAGTGCCGCCGGCTGCAACCGCGAACTCTGTGGCAACGCCGCCGACTGCGGCGAAACCGGCGGCTGCCACACCGAAAACAGCGGTCAAAAAAGCCGTCGCGACAACGCCGGTGAAGAAAAAACCGGTAGCCAAAACCACAACCCAGAAAAAAAGCACCAAAACGAAATCGACTGCCGCAAAAAAATCCGCACCTAAGAAAGCGGTGGCCAGCAGCAAAACCCGAAAACCCGCGAAGGTAGCCAAGGCCAGCGTAGCGGCGCCTGTACACTTCGACGCACTCGACGCCTATCACAACGTGGCCAAGGCCTACATGGTGAAAGTCGGCAACGAAATCATCTGGGAGGGTGCCTCCGAACAACGGCTGCCGCCGGCGAGCCTGACCAAGATGATGACAGCGCTGCTGGTACTGGAAAGTTATCGTCCCAACGATGTCGTCGAAGTGAGCCGAGAAGCCGCCGCCGAGACAGGCTCGCGCCTCGGCTTGCGCGCCGGCGATCGCCTGTTGCTGAGCGACGTCCTCGCCGCGACCTTGATCCGCTCCGCCAACGACGCCTGTCACGCGCTGGCCGACTGGCATTCCGGCAGCGAAGCGGTGTTTGTCGCACGCATGAACCAGCGTGCCGAACAGCTCGGCCTGCGCAACACCCATTTCATGAACGCCTGCGGCTTCGATAATCCGGAGCACTACAGCACCGCGCGCGATCTCGCCGTGATCGCGGAAACGGCGATGAACAATCCGACCTTCGCCCGCATCGTCACCAAGGAGCGCATGTCGTTTCGCAGCGTCGACGGCCGTCGCACCTTCCGGGTAAAAACCACCAACCACTTGATTGGTGCACTCGACGGTATCCAGGGGGTGAAAACCGGCTTCACCAATGGCGCCGGCCCGTGCCTGGTCGCCATGGCCGACCGCAATGGCGAACGCGTCACGCTGGTGATGCTGAACGCGCGCAACCGCTGGTGGAACGCGACCGCGATGATCGACAGCGCCTTCGTGGAGGGGCCGCGCCTGGTTGCCAAAAAACACGAAAAACAATCGCAGCAGGCCGCCAGTGCAGCGACTCCGGCGGCATCGGCCCCGGATACCAGCAGTGCGGCGCTTGCACGCGGGGCTTGATGCTCGCAAGTTTGAGTTACTGCTCGGCAGGTTACCTCTAGCCGCAGCCCTGACCGCAACCCTCGCCGCCATCGGCGCGCTGTACTGGCCGGCCACCGCAGGCCCGTTCCAATTCGATGACTACAACGTCATCGTCGACAATCCCGCCGTTCACTCCCTGCCCGCCTGGTTCGATTCGATGCCGGGCATTCGCCCACTGCTGAAACTGTCATACACGCTGAACTGGGTGTTGGCACCCCAGCCGTTACCACAGCCGTTCGGTTTTCACCTGTTCAATGTCGGCTGTCATCTGCTCAACGGCGCACTGGTTTTTTTGATACTGCGCAGGCTGAACGCCGAGCATCGACGCGCCGGATTGATCGCGTTCTCGGGCGCGGCGCTGTTTGCGTTACACCCCGCACAGACCGAAGCCGTCACCTATATTTGCGGCCGCTCGGTGGCGCTGATGAGCCTGTTTTATCTGGCCGCCATCTACACCTGGCTCAACGCACGGCGCGCCGCTTCGCTGGCGTTATTTCTATGCGCGTTGCTGGTCAAAGAAACCGCATGGACGCTGCCCTTCGCGCTGCTGTTGATCGAACTGGCGCGCGGCGCGTCATTAACAGCGGCTGTGCAACGATTGTGGCCGCAGTGGGCAACACTGGCGGGCGGTGCCTGCCTGCTGCTGACCATCGACGATTACCGCCGCCTGCTCGCACACAGCCTTGCCATCCGCGATATGTCCGACAATCTGCGGCTGCAGATTGCCGGCCAGTTTTATCTGCTGACACAGCCCCTGTTGCTGCTGCGCACCAACATCGACCCCGACCCCGCCCACAGTGCATCGGCATTAACACCGGCTCTCGTTTTAGGTGCGTTGTATGCCGCGGGCTTGGTGATGATTGCGCGCGCGTTCCATCTGCGCTGGATCGGCTTTGCACTGCTGTGGTTTTTCCTGCACCTGCTGCCGACCAACTCGCTGCTGCCGCGCAACGATATCGCCAATGATCGTCAGCTTTATCTGGCGCTGATCGGGCCCGCGTTGATCGTTGCTCGCAGTCTTGTGACGCTGCTGCAGGTGCGGATGGCGGCGCCGGCTCTGGGAGTGCTGGCGCTGCTGCTGGCTACCAAGACCTGGCAACGCAATGACGATTACCGCAGCGAAGTCGCGCTGTGGCAGGCCGCCGCCCAGCATTCGCCGGACAAACCCCGCGTCTGGAACAACCTCGGCTTCGCCTATCAGCAGCAGGGCGACATCGAGGCCGCGCGCGCCGCCTATCGCCGCGCGCTGCTGCTGGACCCCGAGGCGGTGCGCGCCCGCATCAATCTGGGCCTGCTTGAATCTGCGGGTCCCCTGCTCCGAATGCCGCACAGCGATGGCACCCCCGCCGGCAAATAGCGATAATGGCCGCCCGCTTGCGTGCCCCCTGCCTAACCCCGCGCGCGAATCGACTCCACCGACGTACATCGACCGAAAAAAACACCATGAAACAAGAAGTCGCCGACCTGATCGGCCACGCGCTCCGCCATTTGCAAACGACCGGCACCCTGCCGGCCGAGATCGCCCCTGACCTGCTGAACGGGCGCCTCCAGATCGATCACACCAAGGATAAAAGCCACGGCGATTTCGCCAGCAATATCGCGCTGGCGCTGGCCAAGCCGGCAAAATCGTCGCCGCGCGCGCTGGCGGAAAAAATCGTCGCCGCACTGCCGCCTTCGCAACACATTGCGAAAGTCGAAATCGCCGGCCCCGGGTTCATCAATTTCTTTCTCGCTGCCGGCGCACAGAGCGCCGTCGTCAACGACATCCTCGACGCCGCGGAAAAGTTCGGTCGCAGCGCGGTGGGGCAAAACAAAAAAGTGCAGGTCGAGTTTGTCAGCGCCAATCCAACCGGCCCGTTGCATGTCGGTCACGGTCGCGGCGCCGCAGTCGGCGATTGTTTATGCCGTTTGCTCGAAGCCACCGGCTGGGATGTCACCCGCGAGTTTTATTACAACGACGCCGGCAACCAGATCGGCAACCTCGCGCTGTCGGTGCAATGTCGCGCGCGCGGCCTGACGCCGAGTGATGCGCACTGGCCGGAAGACGGCTATCGCGGCGAATACATCGCCGATGTCGCCAACGCTTACATGGCGGGCGAAACCATCACGGCGGATGATCACCACGTCACCGGCGCCAAAGATCCGCAGGATCTCGAAGCGATTCGCCGCTTCGCTGTCGCGTATTTGCGCCGCGAACAGGATCTGGATCTGCGCGCCTTCGGCGTCGCGTTCGATGTGTATTACCTCGAATCCTCGCTCTACACCGAGGGCAAGGTGGAAGCGACCGTCGCGCAGTTGCTCGGCAGTGGCCACACCTACGAACTCGATAATGCGCTGTGGTTGAAGACCACCGATTTCGGCGACGACAAGGATCGTGTCATGCGCAAGAGCGAAGGCGGCTTTACGTATTTCGTGCCCGATGTGGCGTATCACGTCACCAAATGGCAGCGCGGGTTTACGCGCGTGATCAACGAACAGGGCGCGGACCACCACAGCACGATTACGCGTGTGCGCGCCGGTTTGCAGGCGCTGAATATCGGGATTCCGCAGGGCTGGCCCGAGTACGTGTTACACCAGATGGTCACGGTGATGCGCGGCGGCGAGGAAGTGAAAATTTCCAAGCGCGCCGGCAGCTACGTAACCCTGCGCGATCTGATCGACGAAGTCGGCCACGATGCGACGCGTTATTTTCTCGCCGCGCGGCGTTCCGACTCGCAGCTCGTTTTCGATATCGATCTGGCGCGGGCGCAGACCAACGACAACCCGGTCTATTACATTCAATACGCCCACGCACGGGTGTGCAGCGTGTTGCGGCAAGCCGTTGAAAAAGGCTTCGAATGGAATTGCACCAACGGCCTCGAAAACCTGGCGCTGCTGAATGCCGACGAAGAAATCGCGCTGCTGAATCTGCTCGCACGTTTTCCGGAAACGGTCGAACAGGCGGCGCAATTGCTGGAGCCACATGCGATTGCCAATTATCTGCGTGAGGTTGCCGCCGCGTTGCACGGCTGGTATCACGCCCATCAATTCCTGGTCGAGGACGCCGCCTTGCGCGACGCGCGACTGGCATTGGCGGTGGCAACGCGTCAGGTGATTTGCAACGGCCTGCAGCTACTCGGTGTTTCCGCACCGGAGGAGATGTAAGCCGTGTCCCGCAATGTCGTGCCTCTCAATGTTGTGTTAATCGCCAACCGCCCGCTGCCGAAAAGTCACCCGCGCAACCGCCCCAGCGGCGCCACGGCGAAAACACCGCGCCCACCTATTCCCGGCTGGCTGTGGATGATCGCGGGACTCGGTGGCGGCATTCTGATTATGGCGCTGCTCAATCTCGGTTCGCCCCCGGACAACAGTGAGAAGGCGGACGCCGACAAAACGGAAGTGATCAAACCGGCGGATACGCGGAAAATCAAAGTCGCGGAAAAAACCGTCGACAAGCCGATGGTTGCAGAAGAATCCAAACCCGCGGAAAAACCGGCCACCAAGTTTGATTTCTACACGCTGCTGCCCGAACAGGAAGTGATCGAGCCCAACGAGCGCCCGACACCGCTCCCGGCAAAAACCGAAAAAGGTCAGAAGCCAGCCCAACCCGCAGTTGCCAACGAAGCCGCACCGGGCGAGGTATTTATTCTGCAGGCCGGCTCATTCCGCTCCAGCGCGGAGGCCG
>JBEVMI010000103.1:0-6549 GCA_040508685.1 Spongiibacteraceae bacterium | reverse complement strand
GTGCATTACACCGGCTGGCTGAAAAGCCGTTATGGCGTGGCCGAAAAACCGTTCGACAGCAGCCGCGACCAAAACCAGCCGTTTCAATTTGCGCTCGGTAACGGCATGGTCATCGCGGGCTGGGATGAAGGTGTCCAGGGCATGCAGGTCGGCGGCGTCCGCAAACTGCTCGTACCGCCGGCGCTGGGGTATGGCTCGCGCGGTGCCGGCGCGTCGATTCCGCCGAATGAAACACTGTTGTTTGAAGTGGAGTTGCTGGGAATCAATTAGCCCGCACCACAATAAAAACGGGGCCCGCAGGCCCCGTTTTCACATCTCACCAACGTATCAGTCGTCCGCGCTGCCCATGCCCAGCAGGGCCAGCAGCGACTGGAATACGTTGTAGATACTCAGATACACACCCAGCGTCGCCGTGATGTAGTTGGTTTCGTAACCATCGCGAACACGTTTCAGGTCATGCAGGATAAAGGCGGAGAAAATACCGACTGCCAGCACCGAGATTGTCAGCATCAGAGCACTGGATTGCAGGAAAAAGTTCGCGATGGCGGCGACTATGATCAGCAGCGCGCCGACAAACAAAAAGCGGCCCATGCCAGTCAGGTCGCGTTTGATGATCGACGACAGCGTCGCCATGCCAAAGAAGATGACGCCAGTACCTGCAAAGGCTGTCATCACCAGCGACGCGCCATTCGCCAGGCCGAGCACCATCCCCAGCATGCGCGACAACATCAGCCCCATGAAGAACGTGAAGGCCAGCAGTACGGCGACGCCGGCGCCCGAGTTTTTAGTGCGTTCGATGGCATACATAAAACCGAACGCGCCGCCGAGGAATACCATCAGGCTGATACCGGGCGACATCGCAGAAGCAAGGCCGGTAGTAATGCCGAGCCAGGCGCCGGCGACGGTGGGCAGCATGGACAGGGCCAGCAGCCAGTACGTGTTGCGCAGCACACGTTCGCGCTGAGCCACCGATGAGTCTTGCAGAATGGTGCCGGAAGCTGGGGTGCTGACGGCTTGAAGACGTTGATTCATGGCTGATTCCTCCCGAACAGAATGACGACCACTATAACAGACCACCGCGGCGTGTCAGGGTTCGCCGCGCGGACGGACGCGACTGTTATCGCACAAAACCACGCAGTAATCTCCCCATACATGTCAGGAGTAGCAGCATGAGCAATATTTTTCCCCGTTTCAGCGGCCGCGGTCGGCGCCAGATCGATCTGAAAAAATGGGACGCCAACACCGTGGTCGGCTGGCTGGAGGATGATTTCCACCACTTCGGCGTCACCGTCAAACACGACGGCCATTTCGTCACCGACGTACACATGTCGTCGCCGCGTACGCCGTGGTCAACCTGCGGTGGCGCATCCGAGCCCTTGAAAGCACTGATCGGCAAACCGTTGATTTCCCGCTCGTCCGAGATCGGCAAGCTGATCGAGATGCGCCTGCAATGCACCCATGTCTACGATCTGACCGGATTGGTGCTTGCGCACGCGGCCAGTGGGCGCGAGCATCGGCGTTATCACGTGATCTGCCTGGACCGCGCGCTGATCCCGCATGAAGGGCAACGCACACTCGCCGACTTTGGACCGGGTCGCATCGAGTTGTATCGGGACGACGAGTTGGTGATGTGGTGGGACATCGAGCGCGATTTCATCAGTGCGCCGGCAGCCGCCGCCGGGCAATCGCTGCAACAGGGATTTCGGCAGTGGACCGAAACCATGCCGCTGCAGGAAGCCGAGTACGCCACCATCATGCGGCGCGCGATGCTGGTCGCCGGCGGTCGCTCGATGGATCATGACGATTACCTCAACGGCGCCGCGATGGAACAGCCGCCGTTATGCCACTCCTTCCAGCCGGAACAACGCGATTACGCGTGGCGCCACTACGGCAATACGCAGAATTACGAGGACACTCCCGAACAAATGCTGCGATTTGTCAATCACAGGGCATAGGGCATACGCGCACGTAACCGAAGCGTGGCAAGCGACACCCCTATCCCGTCGACAATACTGATAAACATTCGCCGCGTGAATGTAAAAAATAGAAACAATAAATTCGGACAATAGGCTGGCCACTCATAAGCTGGCTCCATCTCTTTCCCTGATGGAGCGCCACCATGAACAGCTACACCCGCAACCCCGGCAAACCGCAGCAGCCCGGCTCATACCACCGCAACAGCGAAATCGCTCGCATCGAAGCCGACTGGGCGGAAAATCCGCGCTGGAAAAATGTGGCCCGTACCTATCGTGCGGAAGATGTGGTGCGCCTGCGCGGCTCGCTGAAACGCGAAAACACCATCGCCCAACGCGCCGCCGAAAAGTTGTGGACCCTTATAAATGAAGGCGCTCGCCCGGCCTTCCGCCCCGACAAGGATTTCGTCAACGCGATGGGCGCACTTACCGGCGGCCAAGCCGTGCAACAAGTTAAAGCTGGTGTGCAGGCGATCTACCTGTCGGGCTGGCAGGTGGCGGCCGACGCCAACACCTCCGAGACGATGTACCCGGACCAATCGTTGTACGCGGTGGATTCGGTACCGACCGTAGTGCGCCGGATCAACAACGCCTTCGAACGCGCCGACCAGATTCAATGGAAGGGCGGCAAAAATCCGGGCGACGAAGGCTACATCGATTATTTCGCACCGATCGTTGCCGACGCCGAGGCCGGTTTCGGCGGCGTCCTCAACGCCTACGAATTAATGAAGAACATGATTCGGGCTGGCGCCGCCGGTGTGCATTTCGAGGATCAGCTCGCATCGGTCAAAAAATGCGGCCATATGGGCGGCAAGGTTCTGGTGCCGACGCAGGAAGCCGTACAGAAACTGATTTCCGCGCGCCTCGCAGCCGACGTCGAAGATGTGCCGACCATCATCCTCGCGCGCACCGATGCCAACGCCGCTGATCTGCTGACTTCCGATTGCGATCCCTACGACAAACCGTTCGTCATCGGCGAACGCTCCCGCGAGGGTTTCTATCGGGTGCGCAACGGCATCGACCAGGCGATTTCGCGCGGCCTGGCGTATGCGCCGTATGCAGATCTGTTGTGGTGCGAAACGGCCAAACCCGACCTCGCCGAAGCGAAAAATTTCGCCGACGCCATTCGCCACGAATATCCGGATCAGTTGCTCGCCTACAACTGCTCGCCGTCATTCAACTGGAAAAAAAATCTCGACGACACGACCATCGCAAAATTCCAGCGCGAATTGTCGGCGATGGGTTACAAATTCCAGTTCATCACGCTGGCCGGCATTCACAATATGTGGAACAGCATGTTCAACCTCGCCTACGAATATGCGCGCGAAGACATGTCGGCGTATGTGCGACTGCAGGAAAAAGAATTTGCCGACGCCGAACGCGGCTACACCTTTGTCGCGCACCAGCAGGAAGTGGGCACCGGTTATTTCGATGACGTGACGACGGTGATTCAGGGTGGAGTTTCTTCGGTAACCGCACTCAAAGGTTCGACCGAGGAGGAGCAGTTTCACTGATCTCCTGGACTGACAAAACAAAGGCCGCGATTGCGGCCTTTTTAGTGCGTATGATCCAAGACCGACGTTTAAGATTATTCAGGACTCATTCCAATCATGACCGGTGAACAACCGAACAATCCGCTACATGGCATCAGCCTGGAAAATATCGTCGGCAAGCTCGTCGATCATTACGGCTGGGAGCAGCTGGCCGAAAAAATCAGCATCAACTGTTTTAAAAGTGATCCATCGGTCAAATCCAGCTTGAAATTTCTGCGCAAGACGCCGTGGGCACGCACACAGGTAGAAAATTTGTATCTCTCTACATTTCGTTAATCGAACGATATCCTCTGCAACACCAACCGTCAGAACGCCGTCAGGAAACTCAACGCAGCGGCACCGACCGCCGCACCCGCGCGAGTCGATGCAACCATATCGAACTGATCGTCGTTTTCGCCCAGCACGCGTGCGACCCGATGACGGTGAAAACAGCGCAGCTGATCGACGAACAACACCTGCTGCGCGCAATCCTGCGGATATAACTCATCGTGTAATTGTGGCAGCCGATACCAGCCTGCAATCGGGTGCGCGTGATGGGCGTTGTGGTACGCGAAATTCAGTGTCAGCAGATTCAGCCACGGCCAACGCGTACTGATCAGATTGCTGTAGGTATTGGCTTCCTCGTAGGCGCGATTGCCGCGCTGTTCGTTGCCGGCGTCGCGATCGTCCAGCAGCAGACTGATCGCGTACGTGTGCTGAAACGCATCCATAAACCGCAACACGGTCAGCAACAGCCCTTGCGCAAGCAGATAAAACAAAAAGGCTTTGAGCGAAACCAGCGCGACCCCAACCAACAACACCACGCGAATGATGATCACGGTGACAACACGAGTTCGCTGCGCCGCGCGACCCGGCAACACTAGCGGCGCCCCTGTCAACACGGCGTGCATCAGGATTTCCACTGCCGGGATATAAAACCATTCCAGCACCGACACGACACGTAGCAGTCGCGGATGTCGTAACAAGAACACGCGGTAGTCGAAACTTATCAAATCGGCATTGGCGTTGTGATGACGCAGGTGTTTATAACGCAGGTCCTCGAACCGACCGTAACAGCCGCCGGTCAGCCAGTTCAGCGCCGCGCCCAGTCGCACGTTGTGATGCGGGTTTTTGAAGATTGCATTGTGCGCGCAGTCGTGGATCAGATACGCGGCGATGATCATGGCGTGCCCGAGCAAGATCGCCCCGCCAACATTCAGCGACAGACTGGGGTGAAACATACACCACCAGCCGATCACATAACCGGCGATGGCGTAAGTTAGCGCGGCGGTATTCGGCCACAGGCCGGCGGGATCCCGCAAATAACCTCTAACCCGTGACATGGCGAAAACCACTCTCAAACGCGCATCGACAAAACATCACGCGGCAAGCCAGCGCTGGAAATGCGCACGTTCGGTGTCACCCATCCAGCGATTGATCTGCCACAAATCGGCAACCGGCATGCCGGTGAATGGCAGACAGTGCAGATAACCATCCGGGCCGAATTCCGGTGTTAGCGTGGTTTCGATAAAACCGCGGCGTCGCTGCGCCTGCCAGATGGTTTCCCAGCAGCGTTGATGCGAGGCGAGTGCGTCCGCGTACTCTGTCGCAGCCGGATGCGGCACCTGCGGGCCCTGGTCGTAGCCGACGCGGCCATGGATATGCAGCGCACGTTCGGCGACGTATTCGATGCTGTCCCATTCGTTGTCCAGCAGACGCTCGCACACGACAACCCAATGGCTGAAATCACAGGTGATCTGCAACTCCGGAATCTGCTCCAGAATTTGCACGGTGACCCACGGATTAAACAGCGACCGGCTGCGGTGTGTTTCAAAACTGCAGAGCACACCGGCGCGGTCGCAGAGATCGAGCGCGCGCCGAAAAAAATCAACCTGTCGGGCCAGCGGCCACGCATCGCAGCCGGCAATCACATTGCAGAAGCGCGGCTGTAAAAATGTTGCGAAATCGAGACTTTGCTGTAGCGACAACAGATGTTCGTCCGGCGTTGCCTGCCGCCGCGGCACATACGATCCCGCGGTACAGATTTCACCGATAAAGCCGATACCCCGCGCTTCCAGCAGACGCTGCAGCGCGTTGACTTCCGCGCCACTGCTCGGCACCGGGCCTTCGATGCCGTAGAAGCCCGCGGCCAGCGCCTGCTCCACCGCTGCCGTCAGATCGCCGCCATGGCCCCACAAGGTCTTGAACAAGAGCAATTGCATAACGGCCACCGATCGGCATCGACCAAAACACGATTATTTACATGCAGTTTTACATGTTTTAATTATGCAGTTTACTGTCGCCTAGTCAAGGCGGCACAATAAACGCGACGCAGATGAATGGAATCCGGAGAATGGCACGCCCGCACAGCCAAAAGAATCGCACGACTATCGCTCAGGCCATTCTCGCGATGGATGCCTACTGGGCCGAACACTTCGCCGCCGAGGCGGTCGGCGATCTGAATTTCTGCGATCTGTTCACCGAGATGTGGCTGCGCCGCGACGAAGCTCTGCGCAAAACCGATCTGTACGCCTTCATGCCCAACATCAGCCAGCGTACCGCCGTGAAATACGTGCAGTACGCCATCGATACCGGCCTGCTGATCGAAGAAATCGTCGCGGAAGATAAACGCATTCGTCAGATCGCCTTGTCGGCCGCCCTGGCATTGCGTATCGAGAATTTTCTCGATTACACCTACGAACGTTTTCGGGGACTTTGATTTGGAGCTTACATGCAACACGTTTTAGTCATTCATGAAGTGGAAGACTATCCGGCGTGGAAAGCGGTTTTGGTGTGAAAGCGCCCGAGTTTATTTATCTGCAGGAGATCGAACGTGGCGCGCTGTAACCTCGGCGCGACAACCTGGGCGCCACGGCACCCGCATTTCCTACAACCTGCCGGCCAGCGCACCCTGACGGAAACGTTTGGCGAAGAAAACGCAGGCAACGTCGGGCCATTGTAAATAAAAATATGGGGCCATGACCTCCGGCTTGACCATCACCGACGGCCCCGATACTCTTCGCGCCCCTCTTCGTTGCCACCCC
>JBEVMI010000063.1:0-7291 GCA_040508685.1 Spongiibacteraceae bacterium | reverse complement strand
CGGTCTGCCGCTATCGGTCATGCACGAGCGGCACGCCGCACGTCAACATCGGCAGCAATGCCGATGCCATATCTTGCTTCCGTGCCTGAAACCTTGCGGTTTCCAGTCCCTTCCGACACCGTCCGGCTCCCTTTGTTGTTGGCGGTCGCCTTCCGGTTTCTGTTTTCCTGTGTCGAAGCCTTCCTGTTGCGAAGTTTTCTGGCTTAAGTGCTGGTCGGCTGGCTTCGGGGCAGGCCGACTCGGTCAGAGCAGCCGTTTACGTTCGTTGGACGGCGGAATCATCAATGCTTCGCGGTATTTCGCGATGGTGCGGCGGGCGACGACAATGCCCTGTTCCGCCAGCAGTTCAGTAATTTTGCTGTCGCTGAGGGGCTTGCGGGGATTTTCCGCCGCGATCAGCTTCTTGATCAAGGCGCGAATCGCCGTGGACGAACATTCGCCGCCCGACTCGGTGGCGACGTGGCTGGAGAAGAAATATTTCAGCTCGAAAATACCGCGTGGGGTATGCATGTATTTCTGTGTGGTGACACGCGAAATGGTCGACTCGTGCATGCTCACCGCTTCGGCGATGTCGTGCAGCACAAGCGGTTTCATCGCCTCTTCTCCGTATTCGAAAAAACCGCGTTGATGTTCGACGATTTTGGTCGATACCTTCAGCAGCGTTTCGTTACGGCTCTGCAGGCTTTTCAGAAACCAGCGCGCCTCCTGCAGGTTGTCGCGCAGGTAGGTGTTATCGGAGCTCGAATCGGCGCGGCGCACGAGTGCGGCGTAATCGGAGTTGATGCGCAGGCGCGGCGCAATTTCCGGGTTGAGCTCGACGGTCCAGCGGCCGTTGAGCTTGCGCACGAACACATCCGGCACTACATATTCGGCGGTGCCGCCGGCAATCATTTCGCCGGGATTGGGTGTCAGTGTTTGAATCAGTTTCAGGATTTCGCGCAGTTCGTTTTCTTTCAGACGTGCGCGGCGTTGCAATTGCACATAGTCGCGGCAGCCGAGCAGCTGGATATGGCGGTCGACCACCAGCTTGGTTTCGCGCAGCCAGGGGGTATCGGGCGACAGCTGGTTGAGCTGGATCAGCAGGCATTCGCGCAGATCGCGTCCACCGACACCGGGAGGATCGAATTGCTGGATACGGTGTAGCACCGCCATGACTTCATCGAGCTCGATGCCGGCGCCTTCCGGCATGCCTTCAAGGATATCTTCGGGGCTCAGTGTCAGCCGGCCATTGGGATCGATCGCATCGACGATCGAGGTGGCGATCAGGCGATCGGTATCCGACAGTCGTGTCAGGTTGAGTTGCCAGATCAGATGGTCCTGCAGCGACTCAGCGGCAGTGTTGCGGGCGTCGAAATCGAAATCTCCGTCTTCGCCGCCGCCGCTGGAGCCAGTTCCGGTGCTGGCGGATTGAAAGACATCGTCCCAGCGGGTATCGACGGGCAGCTCCTCCGGGATGGTGTCGTTCGACCACTCGCCGCCGAGCTCGGGCGTTTCGCCGTTGACGTCGTGGGCGGAGTCATCGGAGCTGGTGCTTTTCGTCAGGCCGTTGAGCTCGATCGGCGGCTCGGGTGTAGCGCCGTCTTCCCCCTCCTCACCTACTTCCAGCATCGGATTGCTGTCGAGCGCACTCTGGATTTCCTGCTGTAGATCGAGGGTGGACAGCTGCAGCAGCTTGATCGCCTGCTGCAATTGCGGCGTCATCGTGAGCTGCTGTCCGAGCTTAAGTTGAAGCGACTGTTTCATAAGCTCTCGCGCAAATACCTCACGCAGGAACAATCCCTGCGAAATGGAACAAATTCTGCATAAAGCGATGGGTGCGGTTTGAGTGTAGTCCGCCGCCGGAGGGGCTGCAATCCCTTTGTTATTTCGATTGTGCGAAGGCCCCGCCGAGCTGCAGGTAGGCTGCAGAACTATTTTTCTTCGGGTTTATTGCGGCTTGAAGCAACTTTCGGTCTAGAGCTGGAAGTGTTCGCCCAGATACGTTTTGCGCACGTTGCTGTTGTTGAGCACTTCTTCGGCGGTGCCCTCCGCGATGATGTGGCCCTCGCCGACGATGTAGGCTTTTTCGCAAATATCCAGCGTTTCGCGCACGTTGTGGTCGGTAATCAGTACACCGATGCCGCGATCGCGCAGGTGCCGCACAATTTGTTTGATGTCATTGACGGAGATCGGGTCGACGCCGGCGAAAGGTTCGTCGAGCAGGATAAACGCCGGATTGACCGCCAATGCCCGCGCAATTTCTACCCGCCGCCGCTCGCCGCCCGATAACGCCATGCCGAGGCTTTTGCGGATGTGGGTGATATGGAACTCTTCCAGCAACTCTTCCAGCTGTTCGCGTTGCTGCGTCTTGTTCAGGTCGCGCCGCGTTTCCAGAATGGCCCTGATATTGTCGGCGACACTGAGTTTGCGAAACACCGATGCTTCCTGCGGCAAATAGCCGAGGCCGGCGCGAGCGCGGCCGTGCAGCGGTAGCGCAGTGATGTCGCGGTCATCCAGCAGGATGCGCCCGGCATCGCTGCCGACGATGCCGACGATCATGTAAAAACACGTGGTCTTGCCGGCGCCATTGGGGCCGAGGAGGCCGACGATCTGGCCGCTGTGCACTTCCAGCGAGACGTCCTTGACGACCGCGCGACCTTTATAGGATTTGGCGAGATTCAGAGCCTGTAAACGCTGCATCGACTATTGCTCCACCGGGGCGGGCGGCGGCGGTGTCTTGTCGTCGCTGAGTTGTTCCGGCGGTAGAATCATTTCAACGCGACCGTTCTGGCTGTTGAGCGAACCCTGCGCACGCACGGTCTGCGTATTCGGCAGATATTCGATGCGGTTGCCTTTTACCGAGGAGCCGTCGCGTTCGACCAGAGCATCCTGCAGCAGCTCAAAGCGGTTTTCGGCTTGATAATAAACCAGTGTGGCCGCGGTGGCCTTGACGATGCCGCCGTTGACTTCCGGCTGTTGCTGGAAGTGCGCGGGTTTGCCGGTGGCGACAATTTTTTGCACCTTGCCGGTGGCGTGGTGGACGACGACCTGGTCGGCGTCGAGACGCAGGCTGCCCTGCGTTACCACGACGTTGCCGCGATAGGTGACGGTAGTATTTTCCTGAACGGCGCTGTCGGCGCTGATATGCACGGGTTGACCGCGGTCGTCCGGCAGTGCCTGGGCGAGGCCGCTGAGGCCGGCGCCAAGCAACAATAAAACGAGTGAATTACGGCAAAACATGACGGCCCTCGACGCGGCTCAGCAGCTCGACGCGGTTGGTGTTCAAGTCGGCGCGCATACCCACCGCTGTGGTGGTGTCGCCCGCGCGTTTCATGGTTACGGCGACCGCGGAGTCGATCTTCTGCTGCTGCGGAAAATAATTTAGCTGGCTGGTATTTAATTGTGTGGTGCCGCCCCGCTCGGTGATGACGACATTGTCGCGCAGACGCACTTCACTGTCGCCTAACAAGGTGGCGGTGCTGGCGGTGCCATCCCAGATCGCATTTCTTTTGGTGTAAATGTGGAAACGCGGTGCTGCGAGTTCGGAGTGGTTGCTGTCCGGAAAATGGTTCAGACGTTCCGCCTCAAAGGTTTGGGTCAGGCGGCCTTCCTCGTCGAATTTTGTCCCGCGTGGCTGCACCACATATAAATCCAGGCGATCGCCGGCCACGACCCGGCTCAGCAGATTGGTGGGATCGTCGCTGTTGAGTACGGCGAGGAATGTCAGAAATGCAGCGCCGGCGCCGAGTATCGCCAGCAGCGTCAGCTTTGAAAACCTGAATCCCTTCATGGTGTGTGGGTGGTTCCCGTCGTCAGGTCGGCGTTTAGATAACGTGTGCACACGCCGTCGAGGGTACCCTGGGCTTGCATGATCAGCTCGCAGACTTCGCGCACGGCGCCGAAACCGCCGGGAAGTTTGGTGCGATAGGCAGCGTGCGTGGCGATCAGCTCGCGGCCATCGGCAACGGTCAGGCCGAGACCCACGCTGCGAATGGCGCTGAGGTCGGGCAGGTCGTCGCCAACATACGCGACCTCGTGCAATGCCATGTTGAGCTCACTGCACAGGCCGCGCAGCGCGAGCAGTTTGTCTTCACGACCCTGAATGACATGATGGATGCCAAGTTCGGCAGCGCGACGTGCGACCAGCGCCGATTGGCGGCCGGTGATAATTGCGACTGCGACGCCGGTGCTCTGCAGTAGTTTGATACCGAGGCCGTCCTGAATGTGGAATGCCTTCAGTTCTTCGCCGCTATTGTCGTACCAGAGCCGGCCATCCGTGAGCACGCCGTCGACATCGAGGACGAGCAGACGAATCGCGCGGGCTTTTTGTTGATTGGACGGCGAGAACTCAGGCATGCATTTACCGCGTATTTATAGATGGTCAGTTAGGCAAGGCCTGCGCGCAGCAGATCTTTGAGGTCGACAACGCCGGTTGGCCGCTGCTGATCGTCGACCGCCACCAGCGTGCTGATGCGATTTTGATCCATGATCCGCATCGCCTCGGCGGCAAGCATATCCGCCTGCACGGTTTTGGAGTTGCGCGTCATGATCGTGTCGATGCGGGTGTTGCGAATATCCGTGCCGTGATCGATGGCGCGACGCAAATCGCCGTCGGTGAAAATGCCGAGCAGCACACCGCTGTTGTCGAGCACGGTGGTCATGCCGAGACCTTTGGCGCTGATCACCAGCAGTGCCTCGCTGAGCGGTGTTTCCGGTTTGACCTGCGGAATCGCATCGCCGCTGCGCATCACATCGCTGATCTTGAGCAACAGTTTGCGGCCGAGCGCGCCGCCCGGGTGCGAAAACGCGAAATCTTCGGCGGTGAAGCCACGCGCCTCCAGCAGGGCAATCGCCAGTGCGTCGCCCATGACCAGCGCGGCAGTGGTGCTCGACGTCGGCGCGAGTCCAAGCGGGCAGGCTTCCTGTGCGACGCTGACGTCGAGCGTGACCTCGGCCGTCGTCGCGAGTATTGAATCGGGATTGCCGGTCAGGCTGATCAGCGGAATGCCGAGGCGTTTCAGCAGCGGCAGCATCGTCACGATTTCGGTGGTGGTGCCCGAATTGGATAACGCCATGACGACATCGCCAGCAGTGATCATACCCATATCACCATGGCTGGCTTCGGCCGGGTGTACAAACAGCGCCGGGGTGCCGGTGCTGGCCAGGGTGGCGGCGATTTTGGTGGCGATATGACCGGACTTGCCCATGCCGGTGACAACAACGCGGCCGCGACAGGCCAGCAAAATATCGCAGGCGTGCTCGAAGCGTTGATCGAGGCGGGTAAGCAGTTGCGCGACGGCTTCGCGTTCGATGCCGATGGTGCGACGCGCAGACTGCAAATAGGAAACGGTCGTCATATCGAAAAAGTGGGCAGGCCAGTGCAGTGTCGGTAAACGATCGCGCGGGCCGTACACGGAAACAAGACCGGCGCGTTAACGCAGAGCGGGCATGATACGTGGCGAGCTGTGGCTTTGATAGAGCCAAAATTCCCGCCGTCGATTGAGCTGCCAGCACCGCAATGCTAATCAGAGATTCCTTAAGTTGTTATTCAGGCTATGATGACCCCCCTTTGCTGCAAGGCAGGCTTTTTTCATTTCGCCAGGAACCAGGATACCGATGGGCGACAGCGCCAACATTTCCTCAACGCCACTGATCGAAGTGCGAGGAGTCCGTTTTCAGCGCGGTAATCGCTGGATATTCGACGGCGTCGATCTCGACATTCAGCGCGGCAAGATCACCGCCATCATGGGCCCGAGCGGCTCGGGCAAGACCACCTTGCTGCGTCTGATCGGCGGCCAGCTGCGGCCCGATGCGGGTTCGCTCTGCGTCGATGGTCACAATATTCCCGACTTGTCGCGCGCTGAGCTGTTCGAGGAACGCCGCAAGATGGGCATGTTGTTTCAGAGCGGCGCCCTGTTTACCGATTTGAATGTCTTCGAAAACGTGGCGTTTCCCTTGCGTGTGCATACACGTCTGCCGGAATCGATGATTCGCGATCTGGTGCTGATGAAACTGCAGGCGGTCGGTCTGCGCGGCGCACGCGATCTGATGCCGAATGAGTTATCGGGTGGCATGGCGCGGCGCGCGGCACTGGCGCGGGCGATTGCGCTCGATCCGCAACTGATAATGTTCGACGAGCCCTTCGCGGGTCAGGACCCGATCACGATGGGCATGCTGGTGCAGCTGATTCGGTTGCTCAACGATGCGCTCGGTCTCACCAGCATCATCGTTTCGCATGACGTACCGGAAACCGCCAGTATCGCCGACTACATTTATGTCATCGCCGACGGCAAGGTCATCGGCCACGGCACGCCGGATGTGTTGATGAATTCCGACGAGCCCAAGCTCAAACAATTTCTGCACGGACTCCCCGACGGCCCGGTGCCTTTCCATTTTCCGGCGGCGGATTACGCCAGCGATTTACTGCGTGCCGACATGGCTGGGAGAGAGCCCTAAGTGCTGACCTATTTGCAGCGCCTGGGTGCGAGTGGCCTCGCCGCGCTGGCGACCCTGGGGCGCGCCGGCCAGCTGTGGTGGCTGGCGATGACCGCGGCGCCGGACTGGCGCAACGGCCCCGGACTGCTGGCGCGCCAGCTATATTTCGTCGGCGTATATTCCCTGATCATCATTATCGTATCCGGTGTTTTCGTCGGCATGGTGCTGGCGTTGCAGGGTTATACCGTACTGGTGCGTTTCGGTGCCGACCAGGCGCTGGGACAGCTGGTATCGCTGACATTGTTGCGCGAACTCGGCCCGGTCGTTGCCGCTTTACTCTTTGCCGGCCGCGCCGGCTCGGCGCTGACTGCGGAAATCGGTTTGATGAAAGCGACCGAACAATTGGCGTCGATGGAGATGATCGGGGTCGATCCGCTGCGGCGTGTTGTGCGGCCACGCTTGCTGGCCGGCATTATCGCAATGCCGTTGCTGGCACAGATTTTCAATATGGTCGCGATCTGGGGTGCGGTTGCGGTCGGGGTCGACTGGCTGCATGTCGATGTCGGTTCGTTCTGGGCCAATATGCAAAACGTCGTCGAATTTCGGGAGGATGTGCTTAACGGCGTCATCAAGTCTGCGGTTTTCGGTCTGATCGTGACCTGGATCGCCGTATTTCAGGGCTACGACTCGATGCCGACTTCCGAGGGTATCAGCGCCGCTACGACGCGTACTGTGGTGTATTCGTCCCTGGCCATTCTGGGCGTGGATTTCCTGCTCACTGCCGTCATGTTCGGCGTTAATTGATCGCTACCTCGCGATCGCTAGCTTATCTATTTGCGTACTGGATTGGAGAAAACGCAGATGCGTTTAAGAACCG
>JBEVMI010000467.1:0-6629 GCA_040508685.1 Spongiibacteraceae bacterium | reverse complement strand
CGCCGGTCAGCACAATGGGTTTACCGTCCAGCTGCATACAAAATCCTCCCGTTCAAAAGCTAAAAAATGTCACGCCGCGAATGCCGCGGCCTGTGCGCCCGCGAGCGTGCGAAACACTTCGCCGTAGAGCCGGTAAAACACGTTGGCGCTGTGCACGATGATCTGCTGTTCGGCGGGATCGTCGATGCGATTCATCAGGCCTTTGAAAAACAGGATGTGGTCCTGGTCCAGCTGGCCGTGCGAGCGCAGATAACTGAATGCGTTATGCGGCAATTGGAGTGCGCCCTGAATGTTGTCCGCGGCCAGATCGGCGATGCGGATGCTGGTGCCTTCGAGCACCTGCACCATGCCGAAAAATCCGAGCGGGTTGACGCGCTGAACCATGTCCCACGCATAGGCCACCATCATTTCGGTGGCGAAATTCGGCGCGCTGCGGCGGACTTTTTCCCGGTCGAAACCACAGGTGGCGATGTCGTTGAGAATCCATTCCTGGTGGCCGGTTTCCTCTTCGATATATTCGGCGACGGCCTCGCGCAGCCACTCGTGTTTTTCCGGCAGGCGCGCACCGGTCGCCATCAATAGCGGCACGGTGTGTTTGACGTGGTGATAGGCCTGCGCCAGAAACGCGACGTAATCCGCCAGCGTCACATCGCCTTGCAGGCAGCGCGTGATGATCGGCGCACTGAACAGATTGTCGCGGCTGGCTTCGGTGCGCGTTTGCAGCAGGTCGTAAAAACTCATCGCAGGGGTTCTCTCGTTGTCGGTTGCCGTTTGTCAGGTCTCAGTGGTGAGCTGTCAGGCAGAAATATTTTGAATGTCGGCTGTCGCGTACAACTGTTCGATCGACGCGCCGAGCTGTGTATCGATCAGTCCGCGATTGGGGCGGCCATTGGCGGTCAGCAGCGGCGACCACGCCGCAGTGTCGATGCGCAGGAAATTGCGTACCTGTGCGTAGTCGGGCAATTGCAGATTGACGGTGTCGAGCCAGCGCTGGATCGCGGTGTCGTCGACGGCGATTGCCGCACTGACGATGGCGATCAGGTACGGCCGGGCATCGCCGACGACGACGCACTGTGTCAGCAGCGGCGCGGCGAGCAGCGCACTTTCGATCCACTCCGGGCTGACATTGCGGCCGTAACCGGTGATCAGCAGGTTTTTGCGGCGGCCGCTGACGTGCAGAAAACTGTCGACGCCGATCGAACCGAGATCGCCGGTCGCGACATGGGCGGGAAACCAGCTCGCGGGTTCGCCCAGATAACCGAGATGACCGGCGCCGGCGACGACGATTTCGCCAGCGTCGATCGTCACCCGGCAATGCGGCAGCACCCGGCCGACACTGCCCGGCGCATCGTGTGCCGGTGTGTTCAACGCCACCACCGAACCGCATTCCGACAGACCATAACCTTCGTAGACGGGGAGGCCGTGGCGCCGCGCCTCGGCGATCAGTTCCGGCGCGACGCGGGCACCGCCGACCGCGACAAAACGCAGCGCAGCCGGTGGCCGCCATCCCTGCAGGCAGGCGCCGACCAGCGCGCGCAGCAATTGCGGCAGCAGGATCAGGCTCTCCGGCTGTTCCGTGTCGAGGCAGTGCAACAGCGCTGCGATATCGAGTCCCGAGCTGCCGGAGAGGCCGCGTGTTTTCGCGTCCGGCAGGATCACTTCACCGCCGCACAACAGCGGCGCGTAAATGCCGGCGACATTTTCCAGCAGCGTTGCCAGCGGCAGCAGACACAGGTGCCGCACCGCACGCACGGCGATGGCATCGGCCAGCGACTGCGCGACCTGCCATTGCAGCGCCGCGCTCAGGCAGACGCCTTTGGGGGTGCCGGTCGAACCGGATGTGAAGGTGATTTTGGCGGTGCCCTGCGGCCAGCTTTGCGCGTTGCCAGCGCTGGCTTGCACCTGCCTTGCGGTGAGTCGCGCCGCGTGCGGTATCGACCGCGGCGCAGCGGTGCCGATGGCATCGGCGCGGGCGGCGGTCCGCTGTTCGGCTGTTTGTGGTTCGGGGAGGAGTCTGTCGGTAATCAAGAGGTCGACGCCCGCCGTGTGCAGGCAGTGCTGCTGTTGGCTGGCGCTGAAAAAGTCGGGCAGCGGCAGGCACACCACGGCGGCGGCCTGACAGGCGAGATCGAGCAGCACCCAGTCGATGGAGTTTTCGACCTGCAGGCCGATCACGCGGCAATGCAGTGTGCGCAGCCAGTTCGCGATCTCGACGACGGCGTCGTGCAGCTCGCCATAGGACAGTGCGCGGTGTACATCGCGCAGCGCCGGTTGTGCGCGACCTTCGCTCCGGGCAAGTTCTGCCAGCCGTTCGAGGACTGTCGCGTGTTGCACGCGGCCCTTGATGGCGTTGCCGGTCATGACAGACCGCGCAGGCGATAGTCGCCGAGCTGCTGCGCGAGTGCCGCAATGGTCGGCGCGTGCGCTGCCAGGGTGGCGGCGATCACGGGATTGGTGCGGCCGGCGTCCAGCGCCTCCGGCAGCGGGCAGCACATGACCCGTGGCAGCGTTTCGTAATAACTGCCCCAGCTGTGCACGCGCTCGCCGAGCCTGGCCGGATCGACGTCGCTCAGCAGCAGCGGTGCGTACTGCAGGCGGGTCACCAGCTTTTCGACCTGCGCCGTCGCAGTAAAGGTGAGCCAGCGATAGCGGGCGGCTTCCAGGGCGGCGGCGGTGATCAGAAACAGCAGCGGGCTGGCACCGCGGGTGGCGGCAGCGAGATTGCCGATTTCGACGACATCGCCGCGCGCGACCGGGCGACCGACGCGGCCGGCGATCACTTGCTCGACCGGCTGATCCAGATAATTTTCGAGAAACAGCGGCGTGGCCACCGCTCCCGGGCGCATGATGGTCGCCGGGCGCATGCCGAGGGCGGCCTGGCACCCACCGGCGTTGCGCAGCTCCAGCAACAGCGGCATGAATTCGCTGAGCTGGGCGCCGTAAACACGCTGATAAGCGCTTTGAATAAACCGTTCGAGCGGCGCACGCTCCGCGCTGTGCGGCGCATGCAACTGAAACTCGCAGGACAAACCGCGGGCGGGCGGAGGGACGGACGCAGCCGGCTCCTCTCGCGTTGACGAGTTTTTGCCCAATGCGGGTTCTCGGCAAAATAACAACGGCGACGATAGGGCTGGGGACACAACGATCTCCAAAGGTGTGCTGCGATGGAACCAGACTAGAAATGGCGACTTAAAGAAGTCTTAAGCTGGCGTTATCAACCACCGCGACGGTTGATTTCGAAGGTGACCAGCCGCACATACCGTGAAGAAACCATCCACTTGCAGGGCTGTGCGCATGGAATTTCAGGATTACTACCAGACCCTCGGCGTCGACCGCGACGCCGGTGCGGAGGTCATCAAAAAAGCCTTCCGCAAACTCGCGCGCAAATATCACCCGGACGTATCCAAGGAGGCGGACGCGGAATTGCGCATGAAAGAAATCAACGAGGCCTACGCGGTACTTTCCGATACCGAGAAACGCGCCGCCTACGATCAGCTCGGCAGCGGTTATCAGGCGGGACAGGATTTCCGTCCGCCACCGGATTGGGACGCCGGTTTTGAATTTTCCGGTCGCGGCCCGAGCGGGCAGGGTTTTAGCGGCCAGGGGTTTAGCCAGGAGCAGGCGCGCAGTTTTTCCGATTTTTTCTCGGAGATTTTTGGTGGCATGGGGGGTGGCGCGGGCGGCAGCGCGCGCGCCAGCTATCGCGGTCAGGGCGAGGATCATCACGCCAAAGTGTTGCTCGATCTGGAGGACAGCTATCGCGGCGCCAGCCGGCAGGTTTCCTTGCGCGTGCCGAAGCAGGACGAACGCGGGCACGTCGTGCTGACCACGCGCACGCTGAATGTAAAAATCCCCAAAGGCGTGCGCGAGGGGCAGGTGATCCGGCTGGCGGGACAGGGTTCGCCGGGATTGCAGGGACAACCCGCCGGCGATTTATTGCTGGAGGTGCATTTCAATCCGCACCCGCGTTTGCGCGTCGAAGGTCGCGACCTGCACATGACACTGCCGGTGACGCCGTGGGAAGCGATGCTCGGCGCCGTCGTCGCGGTGGAATTGCCGGGCGGCACTGAAAAAATCCGCATTCCCGAAGGTGCGCAGAGCGGCCGCCAATTGCGTGTGCGCGGCAGAGGTCTGCCGAGCGAACCGCCCGGCGACCTGCTGCTCGAAATAGACGTGCGCCTGCCGCCGGCAGATACCCCGAAGGCGCGCGAGTTTTACGAAAACATGGCGCGTGAATTGGATTTCAATCCACGCCAGACGGAGCACTGAGCCATGCGCGATGACGAACATGATCCGGAAATGACGGTCGTGATTGGCACCCTGCTCGACGACAGCTGGCTCAGCCTCGAGCAGGTTGCCGTCGCTTGCACGGTAGACCCCGAATGGCTGGTGTATCGAATCGAAGAGGGCTTTTTCCCCGACGCGCAGAGCGTATCCGGCGTCTGGCGTTTTTCGGGCGGTTGCCTGCTTCGCGCGCGCCGTATCTTGCAGATCGAACGCGATTTCGATGCAGTGCCGGAACTGGCTGCGCTGGTGGCCGACCTGCTGGATGAGCTGGATGCCCTGCGCATGCGCTTGCGCCGCGCAGGATTAGGAAACCCTGGTTAAGCTACTGCGCTCGCAGGCGGGCGGTGCGCGGAATGCTCACATACTGCGTGTATGCTCCGGTTCCTGTGCTCCGGCCGCCTGCGAGCTGACTTCGCTTGTTTGAAGCACCTACTTTTGGCGCGACGCTTAATCAGCGTTTCATTAATAAATTTACTTGGGTTGCGGCACGATCCGCAGATACGGTTTCGGCGCCTTCCAGCCATTCGGAAATTTCTGTTTGGCTTCTTCGTCCGATACCGACGGCACGATGATGACGTCCTCGCCCTGTTTCCAGTTCACCGGCGTTGCCACCTTGTGTTTGGCGGTGAGCTGGACGCTGTCGAGCACGCGCAGCACCTCGTCAAAATTGCGCCCGGTGCTCATCGGGTAGGTGATCAGCAATTTAATTTTTTTATCCGGTCCGATCAAAAATACCGAGCGGATAGTGGCGTTGTCGGCGGCGGTTTTGTGGGTGGTTGCCGACGCATTGGGATGAATCATGTCGTAGAGTTTTGCCACTTCCAGATCGCTGTCGCCGATCAGTGGATAATTGAGCGCGGTACCCTGCGTTTCTTCGATGTCTTTCAACCAGCGGTTATGGCTGTCGACCGGATCGATGCTGAGGCCGATGACCTTGGTATTGCGTTTGTCGAATTCGGGTTTGAGTTTCGCGACATAACCCAGTTCGGTGGTGCACACCGGCGTGAAATCTTTCGGATGCGAAAACAGGATCGCGTAGCTGTCGCCAATCCATTTGTGAAACTCGATTTTGCCTTCGGTGGTATCTGCGGTGAAATCGGGCGCTTCATCGCCAATTCGTAGTGGCATGGCAGTCTCCTTAAATAGCGTTGGGGCGAGGCGAGAAAATAACGCTATTGCGCGGCGAAATCCGCTTCCTGCTTGGTTTTTTTTGGCATTAGGTTATGCCGCATTAGGTTGTGGCGGCTTTAGCTATCTGGAAACTCTATATCTTTCTAAAAACTTTCTTTGGTGGCGAGATAACGCCATTGCCCCGGTTGCGGCTTCGACATCGGCACGCCGCCGATACGGATGCGTTTCATCGATACCACCTTGAGGCCGACACCTTGGCACATGGTTTCGATCAGGCCTGACGGTGGATTCCTCAGTGCGAAACGCAGGCGTGTTTCGTTTTGCCAGCTGACTTTCATCGGTGGCTGTTCCACGCCCTTGTAAACGAAGCCACCGTTGAGCAGCTTGAGCCCGTCGGCAACCATGTCGCCGCTGACTTCGACGACATATTCCTGCTCCAGGCGATTGGCATCGTCGGTCAGTTTGCGTTCGACGCGTTTGTCCTGGGTCAACACCTGCAAACCACTGGCGCCCGCCGGCAGCGGCAGGCACAAAGTCAGGCGCAGCAGATGCCGTTTCAGCGGGCGCACGCCGGAGCCATCGTCGGGCCAACGGTTGGCGTGATCGAGCGCGGCAAGCGTCGCGGCGATGGACTCGTTGGCCGGCACGTTCAGCAGCAGCGTGACTGGCTCCAGCGGTGCCGCGACGGCGTTCGGGAGCAGCTCGATGCGCTGCTGCTCCACCTTGAATTGCGGTTCCTCGACAATGTCGCCGTCGACCAGCACCCAGCCGCCCTCGATATACAGCTCTGCTTCGCGGCGCGAACAGTGGGTCAGCTCGATCAGGCGTTTCGACAGGCGTAGAGGTTCGGTCATGAAAAGATCATCGGCGGAGGCGGGGGCGGTCATTGTAGTGGAGAATGTCTTGGCGGATTAATGCGTGTAAATTGGCTGCGACCTTTGCTCCGACCCCGCTCCGACCCTCACTGCCATCCAGAAGCCCACCGTCATGACACCAAGCCCTCGTATTCCTTTCGACATTCCCTTCGACAACAGTTACGTGCTGCTGCCGGAGCGGTTTTATTCGCAGCAGGCGCCGACGCCGGTCGCGGCACCCAAACTGATCCGTGCCAATCACGCGTTGGCAAAACAGCTGAATATCGCGCCGGAATGGCTGGAGTCGGATGAGGCCCTGCAAATATTCGCCGGCAATCAGGTTCCCGCCAACACCAC
>JBEVMI010000424.1:0-9996 GCA_040508685.1 Spongiibacteraceae bacterium | reverse complement strand
GGTTTGCGGTTTCGACCAGCGCGAGCGCATCGAGCAGTACATCGATTTTAGCGCCGCGCCGCGCCGCATGTTCGCTGAGGTGACGGCGGAATTTACGCGCGCCGGGCTCACCCTGGTACAGGCCGAGAATATGCCGCGTGATGTGATGTAGCGTGCCACCCGGTTTTTGCAAATGACGTTCGATGTAGGGCAGTAATTCCTCGACGATCTGCCCGCGGGTTTTGGCGGGTTTGTCGTTGCCGGCCCGGTCACTTTCGAACAGCTGCCGATCGACCTGCGCCAGCAACCATGGGTTGTGATAAGCCTCGCGTCCCAACATAACACCATCGCTGTGTTGCAGATGCGTCGTGCAATCGACCAACGTTTGAATGCCGCCATTGATGATGATCGTCAACTGCGGAAATTCATTTTTCAGTCGATACACCGCGTCGTAACACAGTGGCGGAATTTCGCGATTTTCTTTCGGGCTCAAACCGTTCAACCAGGCTTTGCGCGCATGCACGATAAATGTGTCACACCCGATTGCGGCAATGGTCTGCACAAAATTCGCCATCGCCTCGTAGCTGTCCATATCGTCGATGCCGATGCGATGTTTCACCGTCACCTTGATGGAGCAGGCGTCCTGCATCGCCCTGATGCAATCGGCCACCAGCGCCGGCCGCGCCATCAGGCAGGCGCCGAACGCGCCGTTCTGTACGCGATCCGACGGGCAGCCGCAGTTGAGGTTGACCTCGTCATAACCCCATTGTTCCGCCAGTTTGGCGCAGGCGGCGAGGGCGTGCGGATCGTTGCCGCCAAGCTGCAGGGCGACCGGGTGTTCACTGGCGTCGTAGTCGAGAAAACGCGCGGTATCGCCGTGCAGTAAAGCGCCGGTGGTGACCATTTCGGTATACAGCAGCGCGTGTTCGCTGAGCAGGCGCCAGAAGTACCGGCAGTGCCGATCCGACCAATCCATCATCGGCGCGACGCAGAAACGGTGGGGCGGATAGGGTGAGGATTGAGCGATGGGCATGGATCGGGAGTTCTACGGCTGGCAGTGGGGACGGTCGCCATCATAAACCATCCCGGCAGGCGGCCTGGCCCGGCCGTTCGGTTCCGCCAGTCAAGTGGGCAGCGCTGCGCAATTGCCGCTGCAAAGGTACCGGATCAGGCGATTGCGTCCCTTTGACCGCACATATTATTTTTGATAGCCGATCCGGTAAATGGCGCCGGCCCGGTCATCCGAAACCAATAGCGCACCATCGGGCATGACCTGCACGTCGACCGGTCGTCCCCACGCCTTATCGTCATCCTGTAACCAGCCTTCGGCGAACACTGTCGCGACCGGCTCTCCGGATTTCGGGATCGTTACCAGCATGATTTTGTAGCCCACTTTTTTACTGCGATTCCACGAGCCGTGCTGTGCGATAAAAATCTGATTGCGGTATTCCGCCGGAAATAAAGTACCGCTGTAGAAACGCATGCCGAGTCCGGCTGCGTGCGCCTGGAATTTCACCACGGGCGCTACGAATTCCTTGCAATCGCGGTTGCCGCCAGGCTGTTTGCTTCCAAATTCGGGATCGCTGATATCGCTGCCGTGGCAATAGGGATAGCCGAAATGTTGCGCGGGCTGCGTTACGCGGTTGAGTTCTTCCGGCGGCATGTCGTCACCGAGCATGTCGCGGCCGTTTTCGGTAAACCACAATTCGTTGGTTTGCGGCTGCCAGTCGAAGCCAACGGTATTGCGAATGCCGCGCGCGACGATTTCGGGTTGTGGATTGGCCTTGTCGACATCGATGCGCGTGATGCTGGCATAGGGATCGCCGCGATCGCAGATATTGCACGGTGCGCCAATGGGGACGTAGAGCTTGCCATCGGGACCGAAGCGAATGAATTTCCAGCCGTGATGGGTTTCGCCGGGAAATTGTTCGGTAATGACCACTGGCTTTGGCGGCTGCTGCCCTGGCTGTTGCTGGAGATGCGCTTCGATAGCGTCGTAACGCAACACGCGATTCACTTCCGCGACATAGAGTGCACCTCGGCGAAAGGCGACGCCATTCGGCATTTTCAAGCCGGATGCGATAGTAAAAACCTGCCGCGCCTTGGTGCCGTCATGGGTGATCGCATAAACCTTGCCTTCCTCGCGCGTGCCTACAAACAATGTGCCGTCATCACCGAGCGCCATCGAGCGCGCATTTTTGACATTCTCCGCAAATACCGTGATTTCGAAGTCGGGCGGCAGTTTGATGCGGTCGAGTGGCAGTGCCGCCACAGTGGCTGCAGGAAATACGCATGCCAGCAGGCACAGCGACAACCCTTTGATAACGGCATCTTTCATGTGAACTCACTCCCGCTTAAGTTATTCGGCAATGGCTGGCGCAGCGGCGGTCGCATCCGGCGTTTGCCAGTCGCCGCCGAGGGCTTTCACCAGTAACACCGCCGCGTTGAGCTGACGCACGCGAATATTCAACTCCGACTGCTGCGCGGCCAATGCCTTGTCCTGTGCGGTCACCACTTCCAGATACAACGCGATGCCACCGCGGTAACGCTGTTCGGCCTGTTGTTGTGCGCGCACCGCTGCTTGTGCGGCTTTGCGTTGCGTGTCGCGCGCCGTCGCGAGCAATTCGGTAGCGGCGAGATTGTCTTCGACTTCGCGATAGGCGTTGATCACGTTGAGGCGATAACTGGCGACGGTTTCGCGATACGCGGCCCACGCGATATCGGTCTGGGCGCGCCGCGCGCCGCCGTCGAACAACGTCAGCGCGGCAGCCGGGCCGGCGGCCCATAAACGATTGGGCGCATTCAGCCAGTCGCTGGTGTCGTTATTTTGATAGCCGACCAGCGCGTTGAGGCTGAAGGTCGGAAACCACGCGGCGCGGGCGATGCCAATATCGGCATTGGCGGCGGCGACGCGGCGCTCGGCACCGGCAATATCCGGGCGGCGTTGCAACAACTGCGACGGCAGATCGACCGGAATGATTGGCGCTTCATTGGCGAGTGCGCGTGTCGGCAGTGAAAACTCTTGCGGTGCAACGCCGAGCAAAATTGCGATCCCATTTTGCAGCTGGGTGCGTTGCAGTCTGGCGTCGGCCAGTTGTGTCTGCGCGGTGGCGAGTTGCACTTGCGCCTGGTCGACATCGCTGGCGCGCGCAATGCCGCCGCGATATCGATCGTCGGTCATTTTATAGGCGCGTTCGTAGCCGGCTGCGGTGTTGCTCAGCAATTCGATCAGTGTGTCGAACGAACGCAATTGAAAATAATTCTGCGCGAGTTCCGCTTGCAGGCTGAGTCGTGCCGACGTCAGATCGGCGTTGGCCGCGTCGGCGCGATAATCGGCCGCGCGCGCGGCGTTGCGCACGCGTCCCCACAAATCCAGTTCGTAGGACACCTGGGCACTGACCAGTGCGTCGGTGTATGGCCTGATACCGAGACCGCCGGTATTTGGCGGCTTATGCACCGAGTCGCGTTTGCGTTGCACGCTGGCTTCGATACCGAGGGTTGGCCAATAACCGCTGCCGGCAGCATCGGCGCTGGCGCGCGCCGCGTCGTAACGTGCGACAGCAATTTGCAGGTCGAGATTGCCGCTGTGCAATTGCTCTTCGAGTGCGTCGAGTTCGGCGTCGTTGAAACGTTGCCACCAACGCCCGCGTTCCATGTGATCGGCGGGCGTTGCCGGTTGCCAGCCTGTTGCTTGCACAGTGGCTTCATCCTGATCGGTGGTTAGCGGTGCATTCCACGCGTCGGGAACCGGTGCCTCCGGCTTTTTATAGGAAGGTGCCAAGGTGCAGCCGGCGACTGCGACGGCGCTGACCAAGGCGTACATCAGTGCCGGCGTGCGCGAACAGGAATAAGTGGGGGCGCGCGATTCGCTCATTTGGCGGCGTCCGCTTTCAGCGGCGGCGCTGCGATTCGCACCGTCTGGCCCTGCACCAGTGAATCCGGTGGATTGATGATGATGCGATCCTGCGGCGTGATGCCGCTGCCGATCGCAAACTCATTGCCGAAGTCCTGCACGATGGCGACTGTTTTCAATTGCACCTGACTGTTGGCGTCGACCGCAGCCACCTGAGGTCCCTCCTTGCGGAATATCAGTGTGTTGACCGGCAGCCGCAATTGTGTGGCACCGGTCGGCACCGGCAGGTGTACGCGTACGAAAGCGCCCGGCAATAATTTCACGGTGCGATTATCGAGGTTGAGTTCGACGCGCAGGCTGCGCGACGTCGAATCGAGCGCGCGTGCGGTGCGCACGATTTTGGCGGGGAAGGTTTGGTCCGGGCGTTCGATCAGTTGCAGCGTCGCCTCGGTGCCGACCTTGATATCGCGCGCGTTTGCCTGCGGCACATTGATGTAAATACGCAGCGTCTGCACATCGGCCACGCGAAATAATTCGAGACCACTGCCACCGGCGCTGATCAGCGCACCGACATCGGTATTGCGCGCGGTGACGACGCCGGCAAACGGCGCTGTAATACGCTTGAAACCCTGTAATTCGCGCAGGCGTTGCAGGTTGGCTTTGGCGGCATTGAGCAGGGCCGCCTTGGCTGCGGCGTCGCCGATTTTTTCGTCGGCCTCCTGCGGTGAAACCGCGTCGGTTGCGCGCAGATCGGACCAGCGTTTGGCGGTCGCTTGCGCCAGCGAGGCATTGGCTTGGGCGGTGGCGAGATCCGCTGCGGCCTGCTGCATTTGCTGATCGACCTCCGGCGTATCAAGCTCTGCCAGCACCTGCCCGGCTTTTACCTGATCGCCAATATCGACCAGACGGGTTTTCACATAGCCGCTGGTGCGCGCATAAATCGGCGCGTCCTTGAGTGCCTGCATATCGCCGGGCAGGATCAATTCACCTTCGGCGCCGCCGGGGGTCGGTGACATCACGGCGACCGTGGTGATTGCCTCCACGGCAGTCAGATCGGCCAGCCGCGAATGCGCGCGCAGGCGCGAAAAAATACCCACGGCGGCAACCAGGAGGGCGATCGCAGCGACGATAACAAGCAGGCGTTTGCTCGACGAGTGGTTAGGCATCTTGAGGGCGGATGATCCGGGTTGGTGGTCGGCGTTCATGCGATGGGCTCCGGTGGATTTGCACCTGTCAACAGGTGCGCATCGTGACGGCGGCCGTGCACCAGACTGAAAACGGCGGGGACGAAAAATAGGGTTGCGACAGTCGCCAGCAACAGGCCGCCGACAACGGCGCGGCCGAGCGGCGCATTCTGTTCACCGCCTTCTCCGAGTCCGAGTGCCATCGGCAACATGCCGATGATCATCGCCAGCGCCGTCATCAATACCGGACGCAGGCGTGCAAAACCGGCATCGAGCGCGGCGTCGAGAGGACTGCGGCCGTGGGCGAGACGTTCGCGTGCGAAACTCACGACCAGTACGCTGTTGGCCGTGGCGACGCCCATGCACATGATCGCGCCAGTCAGCGCCGGCACACTCAACGTCGTGGCGGTGGTAAACAACATCCAGACAATACCGGCCAGCGCTGCCGGCAGTGCCGTAATGATGATTAAAGGGTCGGTCCACGATTGGAAATTGACGACCAGCAGCAGATACACCAGCACGATCGCGAACGCCAGGCCGTTGAATAATCCCGAGAAGGATTTTTGCAGCGTTTCGATCTGGCCGCGCATGGCGATACGCGAGCCGCGCGGCAATTCACTTTTCATGCTGTCGATGATTTTCTGCATATCTGCGGCGACCGCCCCGAGATCGCGATCCTGTACGGCGCCATAAATATCGATGACCGGCAGCACATTGTAATGCGACACCACGCCGGGGCCCTGAGCGCGCGTGAGGCTGACGAAATCGCTCAGCGTATAGGTTGGGCCGCCGCTGACGCGGCTCGCTTTTACGGGCAGGTTGAGCAAGTCCTGCAGCGTGGTCATGGTGTATTGCGGCGCCTGTGTAATTACCGGATATTGCACGCCGTTTTGTGGATTGACCCACCACGAAGGCGATTGTTGAGCGGTGCCCGACAGCGAAATCAGCAGATTGGTCGCGATGTCCTGCTGCGTTACACCGACTTCACCCGCGCGCGTGCGATCCGTGGTTACGCGAATTTCCGGGTAGTCGAATGTCTGTTGAATGCGGAGATCCGTTGCGCCGGTCACATTGCGCAAACGTGCCAGCAGTTTTTCCGCAAAGGCGCGATTGCCGGCCAGATTGCTTCCCATGATTTGCACGTCAATCGGCGCCGGCAGGCCGAAGTTCAGAATCTGGCTGACGATATCGGCGGGCGGGAAACTGAAGCTGGTGCCGGGAAATTTCAGTGGCAATTGTTCGCGCAAATTGCGGATGTGGTCTGCGGTGTCGTCGTGATCGGGGCGCAGCGTTATGTAGATATCTGCATCGCTGGAGCCGATGGTGCCGGAGGTGTTGTAAACCAGATTGATGCCGCTGATCGGCACGCCGATATTGTCGACGATATTGGCAATTTGCTGCGTTGGAATAATTTTGCGGATTTCAATTTGGATCAGATCGCAGAGCCGCGCAGTTTCTTCGATACGCATGCCCGCGGTGGCGCGGACGTGCAGTTTGATCTGACCGCTGTCGACGATCGGGAAAAAATCCCGACCCAGCCACGGCACCAGCAGGAACGACAGCAATGTGGCACCCATAAAAAGCGCCAGAAAACGACCGCGCGCGCGCAGCGCCTGCCCGAGCAAATCGTGGTAAGTCCGCCGCATGTTTTCAAAGCGGCGTTCGAAGCCGCGCTGAAAACGCGCCAACGCATGGGTTGACCGCGTTTCGTCGTGATGCGGGAGATGCGGTTTCAGCAGGTATTTGGCCAGCGTCGGAATCAATGTGCGCGACAACACGTACGATGCGAGCATGCCGAATACCACGGCCTGCGCCATCGGCACGAACAGATAACGCGCCACGCCTTCGAGAAAAAACATCGGCACGAAGACGATACAAATGGCGAGTGTGGAGACCAGCGCAGGTACCGCGATCTGCTGTGCGCCGTCGAGAATCGCCTGCTCCACCGGCTTGCCGTGTTCGAGGTGATAGTTGATATTTTCGACGGTGACGGTGGCGTCGTCGACGAGAATGCCGACCGCGAGCGCGAGCCCGCCGAGTGTCATCAGATTGATGGTTTCGCCGAGTGCCGACAGCGCCATGATCGATGCCAGCACGGACAGCGGGATCGACACGGCGATAATCAATGTGCTGCGCCAGCTGCCGAGGAACAGCAGGATCATCAGTGCAGTCAGTACGGCGGCGATCACACCTTCGTGAATAACGCCTTTGACCGCGGATTTCACAAATAGCGACTGATCGCTCAGCGTTTCGATTTTCATGTCGTCAGGCAGTTGTTCGCGCACCATCGGCAGCAAATCTTTTATGCGCTGCACAATATCCAGCGTCGATGCGTTACCCACCTTTTGTATCGACATCAGCACCGCACGTTTGCCGTCCATGCGCACGATGTTTTGCTGCGGTGCATAGCCGTCGTGGACATGGGCAATGTCGCGTACATAAATGGTGGTGCCGTTGACCTCCTTGATCGGCATGTCGTTGAGTTCGTCGACGGCGAGGGTGCTGCCATTGAGTTTGACACTGTATTCAAGACCGCCGATTTTTTGAGTGCCCGCGGGAATCACAACATTTTGTGCACCCAGTGCAGCGGAGACGTCGGCCGGCGTCAATTGCAGTGCCTGGAGCGCGCGCAGATTGAGGTCGACTTGAATCTGACGACTTTTGCCGCCGAACGGGAAGGGCATCGATGCGCCCTGCACGTTATATAACTGGGTGCGCACGGTCTGGTTGCCAAGGTCGAACAATTGCGCCTCGGATAAGGTGTCGCTGGTCAATGCCAATTGCAGTACGGGCACCGAAGACGCGTTGTACAGCAATACAAAAGGCGGCTGTGTTCCCGGCGGCATCTGCCGGGTCTGTGCCTGCGTCATGGCGGCGACCTGCGACATCGCCAATTCAACTTTAACGCTGGGCTGAAAAAACAGTTTGATTACGCTGATGCTGGTCAGGGATTGCGATTCGATGTGCTCGATATCATTGACCACCAGTCCTGATACCCGCTCGATACCGGTGACGATGCGCTGGCTCATCTCCTCGGGCGAAAGCCCCGAATATTGCGACACGATGCTGATGACCGGAATGTCGATATTCGGAAACACATCCGTCGGCGTGCGCAGGATCATGAGCGGCCCGAGCAGCAACAGCAGTAATGCCAGCACAATAAATGTGTAAGGTCGCCGCAGGGCGATCTGCACAATCCACATCGAATGCAGCTCCGGAAAGCGGAAGGGCGACCCCGGCGCAAGGGCGGGGTGCGGGTGGTGCGGTAAGGTGGCCTATGTTACCGGGCGTACCCTTGAGGGGTCGAGCTTGGGCGCATGACCGAAATGTAAGCTTTGCTGGTCTCTATCTCGCGAGGTGAGAAATCGGTCCTCAGCTCGTATAATCGCCGCCTTTCGCCACGGTCCTGCCGTGTTCAGTTTTTCGATTTTTGTTGTTTCGAGGCATTCATGACCGTACGCACCCGCATCGCCCCATCGCCCACCGGCGATCCCCATGTCGGTACGGCGTATATCGCGCTGTTCAATCTGTGTTTCGCGCGATTGCATGGCGGCCAGTTCATTCTGCGTATCGAAGATACCGATCGCGTCCGTTCCACCCCGGCTTCGGAGCAAGCGATTCTCGATTCGTTGCGTTGGCTCGGTCTCGATTGGGATGAGGGTCCCGATGTCGGCGGTCCACACGGTCCCTATCGCCAGAGTGAGCGCGGTGACGTGTATAGCCAGCACGCCGATCAGCTGTTGGTGAGCGGCCACGCGTTTCGCTGTTTCTGCACGACGGCGCGGCTCGATGCACTGCGCGCCGAACAGAGCGCGAATCAAACCCCGTTGGGTTACGACGGCCATTGTTTGCATCTGAGTCAGGAAGCGGTGGCGGCGCAACTGGAGTCCGGTACACCGTATGTCGTGCGCATGCAGGTGCCGCGCGAAGGTATTTGCGAGATCGACGATCTGTTGCGCGGCAAGATCGAAATCGAATGGGCGCAGGTCGACATGCAGGTGCTGCTGAAAGCCGACGGCATGCCGACCTATCACCTGGCCAATGTCGTCGACGACCACCTGATGAAAATCACGCATGTGATTCGCGGCGAGGAGTGGATCAGCTCCGCGCCGAAACATTTGTTGCTGTATCGTTATTTCGGTTGGGATGCACCGCAGTTCTGCCATTTGCCGCTGTTGCGCAATCCGGATAAAAGCAAGCTCAGCAAACGCAAGAATCCCACCAGCATCCTGTATTACCAACGCATGGGTTTTCTGCCGGAAGCGCTGCTCAATTATCTCGGGCGCATGGGCTGGTCGATGCCGGACGAGCGCGAGAAATTTTCGCTGGCGGAAATGATCAACGAATTCGATCTGCAACGGGTCAGTCTCGGCGGTCCGATTTTCGATCAGGAAAAACTGCGCTGGCTGAATGGCATGTGGCTGCGCGAAAACCTGACCACGGAACAACTTGCCGACCGTCTGCAGGCTTGGGCGTTCAATCGCGAAACGCTGCTGAAAATTTTGCCGTTGGCGCAGACGCGTATCGAAACGCTGAGCGACTTCGCGCCGCTGGCGGGATTTTTCGCCGCCGGCATGTTGTCGCTCACGCGTGAAAGTTTTGCCGGTGTCGTGGCATCTAATAAAACAATGGGCGACGACGAAAAACTGATCGAGCTGTTGCAGTTCGCACTGTGGCGACTGGAGGCGTTGCAGGACTGGCAGCGCGATCGCATTTTCGACGAGATGAAATTTGTCGCCAGCGGTCTCGGACTCAAGATCAAGGATTTCTTCGGCCCGTTGTTCGTCGCCATCGCCGGCACCACGGCGTCGGTGTCGGTGATCGATTCGATGGCGATTCTCGGCCCGGACATGAGCCGAGCGCGGCTGCGTCACGCCATTGAGGTGTTGGGCGGAGTCGGCAAGAAAAAACTCAAGGCGATGGAGAAAACCTACGCCGATCTGGGCAAACCGCAGCCTGAAGCAACGCCGGAATAATTCG
>JBEVMI010000413.1:0-3884 GCA_040508685.1 Spongiibacteraceae bacterium | reverse complement strand
CTGCCACATCCACACCACGCCGCCCAGATTATCGAACGAGTTCTTGATGAGCTTGTGATCGTTGACGAAATACGGTTTGCCCTGTGCGTCATGCGCAGTGGCAACGATATGCGGTGTCAGCCGTTCGGTGATTTCAGTTCCATTTTGATTATTCATATCGATTCCTCGGTGGTCGGATGTTGTTCGAGATACGCATCGACGGCAGCGCCGATGGTTGGATGAAAAATATCGTCGCCCAGCAGTTCGAGAAACTCGAAACGTTTGAGCTTGTCTTTTACGGGATCTTTCATTTCAGCGAAACGTAATTCGATCTGCGCCGAGTTCAGTTTTCGTTTCATATCGACCAGCAGGCCGGTTTAGTGCTATCTCGTATATGTAGTAGCTTAATGAAACCGGACACCTACTTAGGCGAAAATCGCCGCCATAGAGAGGTGTCAGATGGCCAAGCAACGTCGTTCATTCACAACCGAGTTCAAACACGAAGCCGCTACCTTGGTGCTCGATCAGGGCTACAGCCACGTCACCGATTAGGCCGAGCTTGCCGTTGGAATGGACCCCGCAAACTCGCGAGCGATATGAATAAAAATTCGCGCAAGCGTCAGCCAAAAAATCGCGGATTTATTTGTCGAGCAATAGTTTCTCAAGTATGTCCTGCAGTGGCCGCCACTGAGCGATAAATACGTCGACCTGCTCGCCAGATAATTGCCCACTTGCCGCAGCCGACTCAATCTCCATACACAGCGCGGCAATGTGTTCGGCGCCCAGCGATCTATAAATCGCCTTCAACCCATGAACGACATCGCGCATGGCGCCGGAATTGTTCTGTGCTAACGCCGCGCGCAATTTTGCTTCCGTATCCGCGCAGCTTGCCGCGATGCGCCGCGCAAACTCGATGTACACCTCTGCACGTCCCATCATCCGCGCCAGTGCGGCATCGACATTGATTCCGTGCTTTCGCAATTGCGCAAGGGCTTCGACAGTTATGGAGCTGGTGTCGTCCGTGGATAACGGTACCTGTGCCGCAGTGCTCGCGATGGCGGCCGCAACAGCTTCCCTATTTTGCGGCAGCCACTTCACCAACGTCTTTTGCAGCTGATCCGGATCGATCGGTTTACCCAGAAAGCCATTCACACCGGCCGCGAACAGACGCTCGCGACTGCTTGCGCCGGTGTCAGCGGTCAGCGCAATGATCGGCAAATTTTTGAATCGCGCATCCGCGCGAATAGCCGTGGTGGCCTGAATCCCGTCCATGACCGGCATATGCAAATCCATCAGCACCAGATCATAAATATCGTGATTGAGTTTCTGCAGTGCCTGCATGCCGTCGGCAGCGGTGGAGACGCGGATGCCGAACAACGTCAGCAAATCGGAGGCCACGTCGAGATTCACCTCATTGTCTTCCACCAACAGAACATGCCGATTGTTGAGGGCCGTCTGCATCGGCAACGGGTGCTGCCGCGCAACCTCCGCGATATCCGCGGATGGATCAAATAGCTGCACCAACTGATCGAATAAGGGGGAGCCAAATACCGGCTGCGTCAGCACTGCATCGATGCCGGGAATGCGCTCGAATTTCTCCGCACCATGCACCAGCGGCGCAATCATGACGCAGCGCGGCCGCGCATGACTGAGCGGTTCCTGCTGCAATTGCCGGATGGTTTCTTCGCTATCAGGTTGCGTGATTCGCGAATCGATAAATAACAGGTCATAGGCACTGCCGCCACGATCCGCTTCGCGGATCATCCGCAACGCATCTTCGCCGGTTGCGGCGGCGTCGACGCGCCGGAAGAAACTGGCGAGTTGATCCACCAATGCCTGTTGTGACTCGGGGTCGCCGTCGGCAACCAGGATCGCGCGTTTGCACATATCTGGCACAGTGGCAGGCAGAAAATTTTGCTGCCCGATCTCAAAATCCAGCTCCACCGTAAAGGTGCTGCCCTGCCCGGGTTCACTGTGCGCGGTAATCGTACCCTGCATCCGTTCGATCAGTTTTTGCGTAATGACGAGACCGAGGCCGGTTCCTTCGAAGCGGCGCACCAGCGATGTGTCGAGCTGATGGAAGGGTCGAAACAGGTTGGGCAAATCCTCGGAGGGAATACCGATACCGGTGTCGCTGATGATGAAACGCAGGCGAATCTGATCGGCGACGCTGGCCAACTCGTCAACCACGGCGACACGCATCGCGACGCGACCGTGATCGGTGAATTTCACGGCATTGACCACAAGATTGCTCAACACCTGCGCCAGATGCAACGCATCGCCCACCAGCATGTCCTTGACGCCGGGATCGATCTGAATCGCTAGATCCAGCCCCTTTGCGATCGCCTTTTCGCGAATCAGGCTCATGCAATGCTCAAGCACGCGCATCAGTGAGAAAGGCTCTCTCTGTAGCGTGAAATTGCCCGCGTCCAGCCGCGAAAAATCCAGAATTCCATTGATGACACCGAGCAGATGACGGCCAGCATCGTGCGTGCGATCCAGATAGCGGCCAATTTTGGCGTCGTGGTTTAAATGTCTGGCAAGGTGCGACAAACCAATGATGGCGTTAAGCGGCGTGCGAATTTCGTGGCTCATGTTGGCCAGAAATTGCGACTTCACCGCGGCCGCGGCTTCGGCGGCATCGCGCGCCTGTGACAACTCGATGGTTCGCGCCTGCACGCGCTCTTCCAATTCCTGATTCAGGTTTTCCAGCGCGAGTCGCGCCAACTCCTGTTCGGTGACGTCGATCAGCACCGTACCCACACCAACCAGTGGCGCGTCCTCATGGTTTCGCACCGGAAAACACAGCGCGCGCAACGCAATTTCAGCGCCGTCCACATCGACGTACGCAACGCGTCGCTGTCTGGGACGTTGAGTGGCTTGCACTTCGGCGTGATTGTTGGCGAGAACCTGCTCCAGTCCTGTCGGCACTGTCTCCCAGACCGAGGTACCAACTGCCCGCCCACGCCCGATATTGCACAGACGCTCGAACTCACCGTTCGCCATGAGGATTTCGCCTTCGATATTCGTCATAGCCACACCACTCGGCACGTTCTCGCGAAAAATCCGGCCCATATGTTCCGCGACGGCGAGGCGGCGACGTGCGTAGTACTGCAACACCATCAACACCACAATCAATATGGCGGCGAGTGCACCGAGCGCTACCACCGTCATCGTGGCGATACGTTTGAGATAAAACGCTTCTTCGATATCTTCCTCGACAATGATGCCCATCCCCATTTCAGGCAGCCACTGTCCGGTCCCGATTACATTGGTATTGCGATAGTCCCGGTAACCTTCGACATAACCCGTCGACTGTGTTTTGTCTGCCAACAGTTGCGCGGCGACCCGAGTCAACGAATTCGGCGCAGGGGTCGCATTGTTTGGCACGCGCGCGAACCGCACAGGCATCTGCGCCGCATCGGGAATGATTGCCTGCGCATCGGGTTTGTCAAAACGCGTGGGCGATAGAATGCGGCCCTGATCATCGATCACATAGGCTTCACCGGTATTTCCGGTGCGAACGGTTTGCAACAACTCATACAAATTCTTGGTCGGTTCCATGACCGCGCACAATACGGCCGGCACGCTGCCTTTGATGTACAACGGTGCACAGGACGTTTGATACCGCGTCCCGACCGGCAGCAATTGACCGCGGTAATGGATCGGCACTTGCGTAAATAAAATCGGCGAAACCGCTGCGCGTCCGTTAGCGGCAACTTGCAGGATTTGTTTGTTCAGTTGCGTATCGGTTGTGTGCAGATCATCTTGTGCCGGATCAAAACGCACGATGTAACGCAGATCCGATGACACCAATACAAAACCCGCAATATTGGATGGGGTGTTGGCCTTGACGAGCCACGCGCGCAACGCATCGCGTGTGGATGAGTCGGCCTCTGCAATCA